>NZ_VOXR01000009.1:0-102572 GCF_013420645.1 Acinetobacter sp. C15 | reverse complement strand
GAACTCAACCATTTTAGCTAAATCCTTGTTTATCAACAAGTTTTTATCAACATCACCGCCGATGGATGTGCATTATAGAGCAAATAAAACCTGACGCAACCCCTATTTTTAATTATTTTGGGAAATACGACACAACTGTTTATTTATTCAACAAAAATACACTTATTTTTCTTTTTTCACTAAAAATGGGACCGGATTGGCCAAATGATCACCTAATTTTTCTGCCTGATTTTTTTCCTGCCATTTTAAGGCGCGACAATCAATATATTCACAATAGCCGCCTTCGCCCTGTTCTTCGACATCATTTATTTTGACCTGATAATGAAAACTGCCGACATAACCTGCAGCCAAGCCAAATTTAAAATCCCCACGGCTTTGTGCCTGAATATGGATACGCGTGCCATCTGCACCGCTGTAACACCATTCAAATTCACGCGGCAGATACATGCTTTGCCGGTTTGGAGTCATCACCGCCGGATAAACCCGGTGCACTTTAAAATATACGCCTTCATCAAACAGCTGGCTTTGGCCACCGCTCAGGTCACGCAAATACATCCGCGACTGCAAAATCCGGTTAAAGCGGTCCCGCACTTGGGCCAGTAATAACTGCCGTTGTTGCTGCAGATTAATCACCTGATAGGTAAAAAAGGCTAAAGGTAGATAAGGAAAATTAATGGCTCGCGCATATTCAAAGCTGCCGAGTTGCTGGATCTGATAATGTTGCTGTTTATATTGAAGCTGTCCACTGCATTCACACAGCAAAGACCAGTGATCGGCCAGCCCCATGCGTAGCTTGGCAAAATAGGAAATCACCGGGGTAGTACGAATCTTCAGATCAAAACTGAGTTCAGAATCCAGACGTTGGACCCGAAACTCCGGAAAATGTCCTTCCAGCTGTTCCCGGCCACCAAACTGAAACAGTGCCGGCTTGAAATAACATTCTTTTTCCACTGAATAACTGCTGAGCTGCCCCACCATATGTGGACTGGAACTGACCAGTACCGTAGCAGTATCCAGCGGATGGGTTTGAATCGCGCTGTCATTACGCAGCATCGGGGCATTTGGCTGCCCAATCAGGCTCAGGAAATTAAGATAATGTAAGGGCGCGGGCAAATTGGGAATCATCAGCCCTTGATGAATGATTTTATATTTCTGGTTCGGGGCGTGAAAAGGCAGCTGCTCAAGCTTGAGTTGATGTGGAGCTTGATTCAGTTGTTTGGATCGATCGAGAAAATCTTGAAACATCTGCATAGCAAGCTCCTGGGTGTCATCTTGTTATGATTCGGCGGTTTTTCTCGCCATATAAGTGGTCACAAAACCTGATAATGCATAGATGATAGAAATCACCAGAATACCGACCGGAATATTATAGGTCATGGCCGCCAGTACAAAAACTGCTATCGGCAGCACAATAAACGGCACCCGCTTACGGTCCAATGTCTTAAAGGAATAATATTTAATATTGGAAATCATCAGCAAGCCAACCGCCACAATAATCACGGCGTTGATGATCTGAATACCAAAGTCCTGAATATTATAAATTTCAGGAAAATCGCGGCCGACCCAGACCAGCGACACCAGCATTAAAGCCGCCAATGGACTGGCTACACCAATAAAATAACGCTTATCAACCACGCCAATCTGCACGTTAAAACGCGCCAGACGGAAAGCCGCACAGGCGGTATAGACAAAACAGCAGGCCAAGCCAATCCGGCCCAGATCATTCAGGCTCCAGCTATACATTAAAATTGCCGGGGCCACACCAAAGGCCAGCATATCGGACAAGGAGTCAAACTGCTCACCAAACGGACTTTGCGCACCAATGGCACGCGCAACACGACCATCTAAACCATCAAATAAGGCCGCCAGGAAAATGGCATAAATGGCCTGGCTATATTCGCCATTCATGCTGGCAATAATTGAATAAAAGCCCGACAGTAAAGCCGCGGTGGTAATGAGATTAGGCCACAGGTAGATGCCACGGCGTTTGACCTTTTGCCCCTCGCGGGTACGTTCCTCTTCCACCACTTCAAATGTGATTCCATCGTAATCATGTTCACGCGTCACGGAATCACCCTCGGGCTTCGGTGTGTTTATCATTATTTTATTCCTAACTCTAACCTAATCTCTGTTGTGACTGCTTGGCTTATTCGCCAACCAGCCAGCGTACTGCTGCATGTCCACCATTGTCCTGCATGCGTAAATGCGGGAATAACCATTGTAAGGCTTCATCTGCATCTTCAGAGAATTTCCAAGGTGGATTGATCACCAGTAAACCACAGCCATTCAAGCCAACCGGGGTATCATCTGGCCAGACACAGATTTCGCAAACCAGCTGACGGCGAATGCCCGATTTGTACATTTTCTTTTCAAAACGTTCAATCATGGCGCGGTCTTTAATTGGATACCACACCGCAAACACGCCTGTTGGCCATTTTTTATAGGCCGCGACCAGCAGTTCTACCAGCTGCGGGAAGTCTTTACGTTCCAGCTCATAAGGCGGGTCAATCATGACCAGACCGCGTTTTTCTTTCGGTGGAATCACCCCAAGCAGACCTTCGTAAGCATCACGTTCATGCAAGCCAGCACGACGGTCACGGATATTGCTGCGCAATTGCTGAAAAACATCACGCTGCATTTCAAACACCGTGGCTTTATCCATCTCACGCATGCCTTGTAAGGCAAACCATGGTGAACCCGGATAAGCACCCTTGCCATCCGTCTCGCGCATCTGCTCGACCAGATTCAGATACTGCTTCACGCCTTCCGGTGCATTGCGGATAATCGAGTCATCCAGTTTGACCAGACGGTGAATACCATTTAAGAACTCACCCGACTTCTGTGCAGGTGCTAAAGATAAGTCGTATTTGCCTGCACCGCCATGTGTATCAATATAGCGATAAGGTTTATCTTTGGCATTTAAACGTGTCAGTAACTGAAGCAAAAGCACATGCTTCATGACATCGGCAAAGTTGCCTGCATGGAAATGGTGACGGTAATTCATGTTTCTTTAATTCCTGAAATCAACCGGTATTTTAGCATGAAAAAAAGTTTCATTCAGAGGCTTATCTTGCTCTAAAATAGTTCCCCCGCTTTTTTATCCTTGTTCGAGTTTTGCCTATGCAAACACATTCTCTACCACCATCCTGGAATCTGGCACAGATATTCAATGATCTGGATCAATCCGGTTATGCCCTGATTGATGATGCCTATCCACAGGATTATGTACAAGCTTTGGTAGCAGAATGTACCGCACATTTGAATGAGTTTCGTAACGCAGCCATTCAAAACGGTGTGGTCAGCCAGATTCGCAGTGATCATATCTTATGGCTGGATTCAAGCCTGCCGGTTGCCGAGCAGCATACCCAAACCTTAATGGCGCTGGCCGAGCAATTAAATCGTGCCTTTTTTCTGAGCATTAAGGAAGTCGAAGTCCATTTTGCCTGTTATAACGCCGGCGAATTTTATGCCCTGCACCGCGATAATCCGCAAGGTAAAAATGGCCGGATGATTTCCTGCGTCTTTTATCTGCATGAACAGTGGCAGGCCGATTGGGGCGGTGAATTACGCTTGCAGGACAAACAGGGCGAATGGCAGATCATTGCGCCACAGCCCAACCGGATGGCCTTATTCCAAAGTGATTTGCTGCATGAAGTGCTGCTCTCCAAACAGCAGCGCCTTTCGATTACTGCCTGGCTGCGTAGTGATCCACAGTTGTGGTGATCCTTTAAATCCTGGCAAGTGGCCTCATATAAACCGTATTGTGAACTGAGGATTGTGCCGATGCGTGATACCACCCAACCGATTATTCAGCGTATCGGTGAAACTGACCAGCTCTATTTACAGGGCAACACCCCGGAACTGGCGCTGGAACGTGCTTCATTACGCCTAGAACTGGTGATGCTGAGTCAGGTCCGTCAGGAACAGACCTATTTCCTGCAAGAAGCGATTGTGCTGCTGGAGCAAGGCCGGGTTGAATTTGAGGAAATGCCGCTGTCCTTATATTTAAATCTGTCCTTAACCCTGGCCAAGGCCTATATGCTGTATTTTGAAATCAGCCAGGAAACCCGCTTTGCCTTAATTACCCAGCAGATTCTAAAACCGCTGACCAATTATAATCATGGCGATATTTACCTGTTCCTGGCCTATGCCAGCGCAGCGAAAAAAGAAAATGCACTGACTCAGCATTGGCTGACCAAATACCGTAAAACAGCCGAGTTTGATGCCGATGTACTACGTGAACATACTGCCTTTGAACACTGTCATGGTCAAAGCTGGTTTGTGCAGCTGATTCAGCCGCGTTTACACTAAAGCTCAGCACGAAAAAAATATTTAACAACAAAAATGCCTCATTGATTGAGGCATTTTTTATGGACTACAGAAACGCTTGAATCTTCAGGCAGGATTAAGCGGTTTGGGCTTTATAGGCATCCATATGTAATTGTTGATTCAATTCATCGACCCAGATCGCCCAGTCATCATCCTGGACCAGATGACTGATTAATAAAGCACGCTGGGATTTATTCCAGAACGGCGCATCATGCAAAGAAATATGGGAAGGCAGTTGATGGGTACGTACATAAAGTTCAATGGCCGCCGGACTATTGGCTAAACCAAGTTGAGAAAATAATAGAGCTAAGGATGGTGTGTTGTGATTGAGCATCTCGCCCTCCTTATATATCAGATAAATTGTAGTTATTTATCCATCTAACTTATAAGATAAAGCAAAAAAAACCTAGTCTTTGCGACCAGGTTTGTTGTTTCAATTTGTGATTAAAGTTCGCAAGAGCCAGAAAGCTTATGTTCGGTATGTAATTGCTCGTTTAAGACATCAATCACGATGGCCCATTCATCATCACTTTTCCAGTGACTGATAATGAAATCGTGCTGGGCCTTGCTCCAGAATGCGGCTTTATGTAGGGGAATATCGGAAGTTAATTGATGGCTTTCAATAAATTGATCAATGGCTTCTGAACTGGACTCTAGACCCAGCTGCTCAAATAACAGTTCTAATGTGGGTTGCTGATCAAACATGGCGCCCTCCTCAGCATTTTTTTACTGTATTGTAGCTTTACGTTATAAGAATTCTGCACAAAAGCACAGCCTTGTGACTGCGCTTGTTGTATTTTTTTGTACCAAAGCATGTAAGGCGGATGAGCCTGATTGAACTGGCTCCGGCTTATTGCGCCAGCTTGTCGCTTTCAACGTGTAGTAACTGGTTTAATTTGTCGATAATCACAATCCACTCATCATCCTGATGCCAGTGTTCGCGTAAAAAGGCGCTTTGTCCCTCACTCCAGAATCCAGCATCGGGCAAGGTCACTTCTGCCGGCAATTGATGGGCACGCACAAATTGCTCAATAGATGCTTCGTCTGCGGCTAAACCCAGTTGTTCAAATAATAATTCTAAGGTCGGCTGTTGTTCGAGTACCATGGAATGACTCCGTATTTTTCTAGGCGAAGTCCATAAACTAGCAAATCCGGAACAGCATTAGGGCTACAGGCCGATGTATTCTTGTTATGTTTTGTGAGGTTTGTCATGGCGCTGATCAATACAACAATCCATACAGCTGCATAAAAAAAGCACCCCAAATGGAGTGCTTTTTCTAACTTAGTTCAACACTAAATTATTTCACCATGTCAGCAATTGCTGCACGTTCTTCTTCAAGCTCGTTTAGCGTGAAGTTGATACGCTCACGGCTGAATTCGTCGATTTCAAGACCTTGAACGATCTTGTATTCGCCATTTTCGCAAGTTACAGGGAAACCGAACATTACGCCTTCAGGGATACCGTAAGAACCATCAGAAGGAATACCCATGGTTACCCATTCGCCGTTTGTGCCAAGCGCCCAGTCACGCATATGGTCGATTGCAGCGTTTGCAGCAGAAGCAGCAGAAGACAGACCACGCGCTTCGATGATTGCAGCACCACGTTTACCAACAGTTGGAAGGAATACGTCTTTGTTCCATTCAGCATCGTTGATTTTGTCTTTCAAGCTTTCGCCGTTTACGTTCGCAAAACGGTAGTCAGCATACATTGTTGGAGAGTGGTTACCCCAAACTGTCATGTTTTTGATGTCAGAAACTGCAACACCAGCTTTTTGAGCAAGTTGAGTCAACGCACGGTTGTGGTCAAGACGTAACATTGCTGTGAAGTTCTTCGCTGGAAGATCTGGAGCAGATTTCATTGCGATGTAAGCATTCGTGTTCGCAGGGTTACCTACAACAAGAACTTTAACGTCACGGCTCGCAACTTCGTTCAGCGCTTGACCTTGACCGATGAAGATTTCACCGTTGACTTTAAGAAGGTCAGCACGTTCCATACCTGGACCACGTGGACGTGAACCAACTAAAAGTGCATAGTCAGCATCTTTGAATGCAACTTTAGGATCATCAGTACCGATCATGCCAGCCAATAATGGGAAAGCACAGTCGTCAAGTTCCATCATTACGCCTTTCAGCGCTTGTTGAGCTTTCTCAACAGGAATTTCTAATAATTGAAGAATAACTGGTTGGTCTTTACCCAACATTTCACCGCTAGCGATACGGAATAATAGGCTGTAACCAATTTGACCAGCAGCGCCAGTAACGGCAACGCGAACAGGTTGCTTCATGTAATTATCTCCAGTTGAGAGGATAGTTAATGCGATTAAATAGCTGTTCTATCTAATCTTAATAATCATAAACGGCAAAGATTGTACTCCAATCCTTTGTCAGATGCATGTAAAAGGCTATGGATTTCAACAAAAGTCTGATAGGAAATATAAATAAAATGCCGAAAAACGTCGGGTTTTAGTATGAACCTTTAATAATAAAGGCCGATGGACACTGGGTTTCCACGCTACTGCTGCACTGTTTATAGCGCCCATTCGGGCTATAGCAGATTTTCAATTCAGTTAAATAACTTTTGGCCTGATGCGAAGTGCACTGAAAGTGAATGCTCTTGGAATGCATGCCCGGATTCAGGCGAATAAACAGCCGGTTCAGTTCATTCTGCTGCACCACGGTAGTTTCCTGACCGGTCAGCACCGCCGGGACTTTCAGCCGGTCGGCATAGTTAATGATGGTACGGAAATACTGGCTGGCATTCATCGGTACGCAGCCACCAATACCCTGCCACAATTGCACCCGGGCATGTTCATCGGGCATGACCCGTGCCACCACTTTGGCCTGAATGGGAGACAGTTTGGCTGAAGAGCTGGTTTCGCAGTCACGACGGGAGGTTTCCGGATACAGCCCGGTAATATTCAGCGAGTAGCCTTGCAGGCATTTCCGCTGCTTGGCGCGGTTGCTGTCAAACATGCACACGGCGGGTGTCATTTGTACATCCATGACATAGCCCTGCACCGTGGCAGCACATGCAGCACTACTGAGCAATACCCCCGCCCCACCCGAAATCAGGATGAGGATTCCCGCTGGCTGCCCCCCGGCTGTCAATTTCTTCATTCTCAAACTTAGCACCTTCTCGTGTCGTTTTGAGTCCCATCCTCCAGCATCCATGCAGGAGACACCCCATCTTGTTTACTGCGTATTGCGCATTGGAATCTGCTGCATACGTTTACTGATTGATTGCGCGCCCTGACCCAGCAATAATCCATAGTGCGTGGCATTGGTCATGACGTGTTTAACGTAATCGCGTGTTTCCAGCAACGGAATGGATTCGGTATATTGATCCGCTGCCATGTTTTGAAATTCAGGCTGCCAGCGACGGGCACGGTTTGGCCCGGCATTATAGCCCGCAGTTGCTAAAACCGAGTTATTACTAAGCTGACCCTGGATGGTCGACAGATAAAACGTGCCATAACGAATATTGGTATTCATATCGGTGAGTGCCGCCGGATTATAGGTTTCCCCCATTTGGCGGGCAATTAAACGCGCGGTATCCGGCATAATCTGCATTAAACCACCCGCCCCGACATGCGAACGCGCCGTAGTCACAAAACGGCTTTCCTGACGCATCAGGCCATAGGCCCAGGCCGGATCAATCCCGGCATTCTGGCTGTGGCTGACCACATAATTCTTGTACGGCATGGCATAACGGTACTGATAATTATGCTGCTTGGTGGTGCGGTCTGCCGCATAAATGGCCCGGTCATACCAACCCATATCGGTGGCGCGTTTGGCTGCAGCCAATAACAGACCATCATCATGTTTTAAATAGGCCTGACGCACAGCCCAGTTCCATTCACGGTTAATATAACTGGCCGGTGCATTAATCTGGCGCAAGGCAAAGGCGCGTCTAAAGTGAATATCCTGATTTAAACGCTGCATATCCTGCGAACTTGGCTCACGGCTCACAGGAATCGAAGAATAGCTGTATCCGAGCTGATCTTTGGCCAGCAAATTGTGGTAATCATCCCCCTGAGCCAAACGTTTATAAATCGCGTCAGCACTGCGTTTTGAAGTGGCATCGCCACGCTGCCCAGAGGCACGCGCCAGCCAGTACTGCCAGCGGTCTTCCTGCTTTTGCGACACGCTCATGACATCAATCGCGCGAATTACACTTTCCCAGGCACCAAAACGAATCGCCTGACGGGCATAAATTTCCGCTTCTTCCGGGCTAAATGGCAGTCCATAGCTGGCATCCAGCGCATTCAGTACTTCACGGTTAAAATTGTTCTTCATGACGGTGGTGCCGCCAATATAGCCCACAGCACGATACAAGGCGCGCTGCACCGACTGCGGGGTACCTTCT
Source organism: Acinetobacter sp. C15 (assembly GCF_013420645.1). NCBI lineage: Bacteria > Pseudomonadati > Pseudomonadota > Gammaproteobacteria > Moraxellales > Moraxellaceae > Acinetobacter > Acinetobacter sp. C15. The sequence goes on along the minus strand of NZ_VOXR01000009.1, from coordinate 93,877 downwards.
GCAGCACGTTTCACCGCAGATAGAGCCGAGTTCAGGTCGGTATCGGCCAGGCGGCCCAAGGCATAAATCAGATAAGCCTGATCTTCAGCACTGGCTTTTGGTGCAGACCATAAATAGTTAAGCGGATTGGCCTGAATGCTGTTCAGCTGCGACAGACTCAGGTTTAAACCTAGTCCCTGTGCAGTGGCAAGCGCCTGTCCGGATTGGCCGGCACGCAGCTGCACCCACAAACGCTGCTGTTTATCTTCCTGGGTCATCAGTGGGCTGGATAACATCATCCGGCCCAGACCGGTACAGGATTCCGGCTGCGAATTGGTGGTTAGCCAGACATCTTTAAATTCGGCAAAAACCAGCGGATCACCCGACTGGGCACGCACCTGCGCCACGGCACAGCTTTCGGCACGGTCGGCATTGGTCACATACGGCAGCACTGATACAGCATTGCTAAAATCAGCCTGTTTGACTTTTTCTTCGACATAGTCAGCGGCCAGTTTTTCTGCCATGGCCGACTGTGGATAACGCTGGGCAAACTGCACAATCGAGGCGGGTGACTGAGTGGCCAGATTGGTATTTAAAATCCAGTATTCCGGATAATAGCCGAGCACATCATTTTGCATGGCACTTTGATATTGCTGCAATAAAGAGAGGTTACTGGCATTGGCTGCCCGCAGCGCATCATTAAACTGCTCTTCGGCTGCGTACAAGGTTGGGAAAATGCTCAGTGATGCCAAACCTAACACAAGCTTTTTGCAAAAAATTCTTTTCTTTTCAGTCCATGTGCGCATGTGCCTATTTTCAGTCATTACTTCGCCTCTCCTCTCTTACCGCAATATACTAAAACAGTTTCATTATTCTCAAACACCTCAATTGTTGTGTTATGTAACCTCATGATTAAACAATATTAATTTTCGAACAATTTTAATTGATAAATCAATCTTCTGCTTCCCTCATTTAGGGCTATAAGTTTATACCCAGTTCCTGTTAAAATACGCGTTTTTCTATCACCTCTGCCGTTCAAACATTTCAGAACGGACGATCTCGATTTTATCCTTCAGGAGCCTACATGACGGTTCAAACCTTCATTCCAAATGGTGCCAAAGCTGCCTCAGAAAACACTGTTACCCAGCCACAGCACACCCCAGCCGACGGTTCAGTGAAAAAGCTGTACATCGAAACGCAAGGGTGTCAGATGAATGAGTATGACAGTCATCGTATGGCAGACCTTTTAGGCGATTCTCACGGCTATGTGCTGACCAGCAATCCGGCCGATGCCGATATCCTGCTGATGAACACCTGTTCCATCCGCGAAAAGGCACAGGAAAAAGTGTTCTCGGAACTGGGCCGCTGGCGCAAACTGAAAGAAAAAAATCCGGATCTGGTGATTGGCGTGGGTGGCTGTGTTGCTTCTCAGGAAGGTGACAATATTCAAAAACGTGCGCCGTATGTCGACATGGTGTTTGGCCCACAAACCTTGCACCGTTTGCCACAAATGCTGGATCAGCATAATGATCAGGTTGAAAAACCGAAAAAAGAAAAAATCAAGCTGGTGGATATTTCCTTCCCGGACATTGAAAAATTCGACTTCCTGCCAGAACCGCGCGTCGAAGGTTTTAAAGCCTTTGTGTCGATTATGGAAGGCTGTTCCAAATACTGTTCTTTCTGCGTGGTGCCCTATACCCGTGGTGAAGAAGTTTCACGTCCACTCGATGACGTCCTGGCGGAAATTGCTGGTCTGGCAGAAAAAGGCGTACGTGAGATTTCACTGCTCGGTCAGAACGTGAATGGTTATCGCGGTGAAACTTTTGACGGCAACATCTGTACCTTTGCTGACCTGTTGCGTTTGGTCGCCGAAATTCCGGGGATTGGCCGTTTACGTTATACCACTTCGCATCCACTAGAATTTAATGATGACCTGATTCAGTGCTACCGTGACTTGCCACAAATGGTGTCGCATTTGCACTTGCCAGTACAAAGTGGTTCCAATGATGTATTACAGGCCATGAAACGTAACCACACCATTGATGTTTACATCGAAAAAATTGCCAAGTTACGTAAAGTGCGTCCGGACATGCATTTATCTTCCGACTTTATTATTGGCTTCCCGGGCGAAACTGACGAGAATTTTGAAGAAACCTATCGGTTTATCCAGGATATGGACTTCGATCATTCGTACAGTTTTGTCTATTCAAAACGTCCGGGCACCCCGGCTTCTGAACTGCCGGACAACACTCCGGAAGATGTCAAAAAAGAACGTCTGGCCAAAGTGCAGCAATGGATTAAACAGTCCAGTATTGACAAAACTGATGCCATGCTCGGCACCGTGCAACGTGTGTTAATTGAGAGCGTGTCGAACAAAGATCCGAATGTACTGGTCGGCACGGCGGACAATACACGTTTGGTAACATTTATTGGTGATCCGGCTTGGGTCGGACGCTTTGCGGAGATTGAGATTACCGAGATTAAAACTTTAAATTTAGTTTATGGTGAACTCTTGAATCTTGAACCAGACGTGGCGTAATGTAAGGGAACAATACGACTACTTCTGAATAAGGAATTCTCTTGACTGCAGCAATTCGACGTACAGTAAATTTTCCTGGCATTTCAATGGAACGTCTCAAAAGCATGCTCGGTGCTTATAACGGCCACTTGAAACAGATTGGACAGCGTCTAGATGTGCAAATTTCTCATCGAGGTGATGCCTTTTTTATTGATGGTGAAATAGATGCAGTTGAGAGAGCCGAGCTCTTGCTTCAGCGTTTATATGAAGAATCGGAAAATTCCAGCCAGATTAGTGCCGACACCTTACACATGATGATTCAGGGCAGCCAGACTGACCGTGAATTGCAGATTGATGAAGAGCAGGAACATACCGGTTTAGATGCGGTCTGGTTACAGACCCGCAAAGGCCGGATTAACCCGCGCGGTGCCAACCAGAAACGTTATGTGCAGCGTATTTTACAAAGCGATATTTCGTTCGGGATTGGCCCAGCAGGAACCGGTAAAACCTACCTGGCCGTGGCTGCAGCCGTCGATATGCTGGAGCGCAATGAAATCCAGCGGATTTTACTGGTCCGCCCTGCGGTTGAAGCCGGTGAAAAACTCGGTTTCTTGCCGGGTGATTTAACCCAGAAAATTGACCCGTATTTGCGCCCGCTGTATGACGCGTTATATGAAATGCTCGGCTTTGAAAAAGTCGCCAAGCTGATTGAACGTCAGGTGATTGAAGTCGCGCCGCTGGCCTATATGCGTGGTCGTACCCTGAATCATTCTTTTGTGATTCTGGATGAAGCGCAGAACACCACACCAGAACAGATGAAAATGTTCCTGACCCGTTTGGGCTTTGGCTCACGTGCCGTAATTACCGGTGACGTGACTCAGGTCGATTTACCGCGTGGTCAGCAGTCTGGTCTGGCGCATGCCCTGCGCGTGCTGGAGCACGTCAAGGAAATTCATATTACCCGTTTCCATTCACGTGATGTGGTGCGTCATCAACTGGTGCAAAAAATTGTTGAAGCCTACGAAGGCTGGGACAGTGAGCAACAACGTCTGAGTGCAGAAGCCCATGCCGAACGCAAAGCCCGTCAGGAAGCGCTGATTGCAGAAAACGATGCCAAGGCCGATGCGCAGGACTAAACTGATCTAAGGATATATTTTGAAACTGAGTCTTTCTCTACAACAGGATGTTCAAGCCCCTGAACTGGTCTTGAAACGTAGCTATATCAAAAAAGTTGTAGAAACCACCTTGCGACATATTGGCACCCAAAGTGACTGTGAAATCGGGATCGCCTGTGTCGACAATGAAGAAAGCCATAAACTGAATCTGGAATATCGCCAGAAAGACAAACCGACCAACGTGCTGTCTTTCTCAAGTGAACTGCCCGATGAAATGGCCGAATTTCTTGATGCTTTCCCCATTGGAGATTTAGTGATCTGTATTCCGGTGGTGCTACGCGAAGCGAATGAGCAAGGCAAAGCACCGCTGACCCATTTCACCCATATGCTGGTGCATGGCACCTTGCATTTGATGGGTTATGATCATGAAACTTCAGATGAAGATGCTGAAGAAATGGAAGGCATTGAAATTGAAATTCTGGATAAGCTCGGTTTTGAAAACCCGTATCTAGAACGCGATTAAAGTTAAACAATGAAGAAGCGGGCTTAGGCTCGCTTTTTTTTATAGGGTTTATTTTATAATGAGATGAATAAAAATAGATAAGCCACAATCATGAAATACGTTGTTATTTTTAAAGCGAAAATTAAAACACTTGATCCTCTGTATTTTGCCACAGCACAGCAGTTACGTCAGAAAGCCTTAAGCCAATTCCGCTGCATTCATTTTGAAGCATTAACAGAAGGTTTATCTGAAATCGCCCTATCCTATTGGCATGATCTTTCAGATATACACGCTTGGCATTTAGATGCGGAACACCAAGTCGCACAACAACTCGGACATAACACTTGGTATGAAAATTTCAGTGTTGAAGTTTGTGAAGTATTACGTCACTACAAACGCTAGCGCACCTCAAACTCCGCCTCAGCCGGGTCAAAACGCCAGGTCCGGATAATGCGTAGCTCGGAAATATCTTTCATCTTGGCATCAAAGGCACCAAAAGGAGCAGCTTTACGCACAGAAGCCTTGGCAGCTTCATCCAGCATGGCATGCCCCGAGCTTTCAATTAAACGAATCGCACGAATCCCACCGTTGGCATTTAAAATCACCATTAAACGCACCTCACCGGCCAACTGTTGCTGCTTGGCCGCTTCCGGATAATAACGGTTACCATAAAATTCGACTTTCTGACGGAATTTTTCCAGATAACCGGCTGCGACATCCTGCTTGGCCTGAATTCCATCTACGGTTTTAATTTTCTGCTGACGGCTGAAATTTTGCTGACGCTGTAAATACTGCGCTTCTAGACTGGCCACCATCGCCGCTTTGGCCTGAAACTGGCTGTTCAATTCTTCTAGCGCTTTTTTACGCTGGTTTTCCGCCGCCTGCTTTTGCCAGCTTAAGGTAGTCATTAGCACTTTTTCTTCAAAGCTCAGTTCACGCTGCTGCTGCAAACGCTCCAGACTTTCCAGCTGCTGATCACCGGCACTCTGTTCAATCATTGGTGCGGGCATATCGCTGGACATGCGGTGCGCTTCCCGGAAGGTGCCAGAACCCTGCTGGTCGGCCTGTGCTAAAAAGTCGGCGTCCTTAATTTCGGTGGCACTTGGCCTTAAGCTGACCGCAATTTCCTTGACCGCGGCATCGCTTTGCTGTGGCATGACAAATTGCACCGTTAACACAGCCAGATGCGAAAGTGCCGCCAGCGTCAGTACGGTGCCAAATAGTGGATCTTTCCACCACTGCTGCGTCAAAGGTGCAAAATGAAATTTCTTTAACATCACATTAATCCGACAAAATCGCGGATTCCCCAAATCGTATAAAACGAGATAAAATAAGACTGGTTTTTACTTTTGAAAAAAAGCGAGACACCCGTCAACATGTCGTGTCACGATAAATAAAATCTTGAAAATGGTGCAGTTTATTTTGCTAAACTGCAAGCTTCAATTGGCGTATTTTTAATACAATTCGACAAGATCTCTGCAAAGTTAATAAAGATTAACCCATTGGAATGCCCTGTATGTCCCCTCTTATCTCTCTCATTTCAAAACGTTTACGTCAGATGTATCAGAAGGCTGAAGGATTTATTGAAGATGAGCGCGAATTTCCAATGTCTCAGGTTTTTCTGAATGCGACCTTTCAGCGCTTTGTCACCGACAATGTCAAAATGCTGAAAGACTTACATGCCGATTTACATGACGAGTGGCTGCGTCTGTACGCGACCCTGGACTATAACGGGCTGTATATTACCTTGTCGGTAGATTTGAAACTGGTGCAGATGGAACTGAATAAAAATGTCCAACTGATTGTATTTGAACAGATTAGTGATACCCAGGTGATTGAAGCCAAATATCCAAGTATCCTGCATAAGCTGGGTGTTCGGTTTGCGCTGTTCTTCTATCAGAAAGTGCTGAACAAAGATCCACTGGGCATGATTCTGCAAAAACTGAATGTAATTAAAGTTAAAGATGATCTATTACATTTAGACCTGAACCGCTGGCTGGGTAAGAACCGCTCGATCATTGACACTTTGGGCAAAGTGCATGTCAATCATGCGGTGTTGCGTGAAGCCGAACTGGTGGTCATGGGCAATGTTAACCTGACTGCGCTGTTTCGAAAAATTGCAGAAGATCGCGACCGTGAAGAAGCCGAAGAAGCACAAACGGCCACAGAAGTGACGCCCATCAAACAGAAAAAGAGCTAAAAGCTCAAACAGAGAGATTGCAGATGCCGATCAGGATTGCTACACAAGCGTTACATAAAGTGCATATTTGCAAATTTTCTCTTCATCATTCAAGCGCATAATAGAACAAAGCACAATGTGCGCTTATTTACAGCAATAGGAAACAATTTACTTATGGCTAAACACGTATTGAAAACGATGGGCATGGCAGCGGGAGTTTCGACTGCACTGTTATTTGCAGGGTTCTCAAACCAGACTTTTGCCATGAGTCCATTCCAAGCCAGTTATCAGTTCAGCTATAACGGCAAAAACCTTGGCTCTGCGACCCGAACCTTAAGCAAATCCGGCAATCAGTGGAACTATGTTTTTGCCGCCAAAGCCGGCGGGATTGCTTCGGCCACGGAAACCAGCCGCTTCACCTTTGAAAATGGCAAAATTGGTTCTTCCAGCTTTAGCCGCAGCAGCAAAATCCTGATTCATAACAACACCATGAGTATTCACTTTAATCCGGCTGCGAAAAAGATTAATACCAAAAAAGACAAAGAGTCGCGTTCATTTGCCTGGAAAGCCGGTGTACTCGATGAGCTAAATGCCGAATTGCAGATTCGTGAAGACTTAAAAAATGGTTCGCTCAAATCGACCTATTACCTGGCCGATGCCAAGGAGGTCGAAGCACGTAAATTTGTACGCCAAGGCAGTGAAAGCGTAAAAACCAATTATGGCACCTTTGACACCATTAAAGTGGCGATTAAGCATGACAAGCCGGGCCGTGAAACCATTTTCTGGTTAGCGCCAAAACTGGACTACTTACCGGTGAAAGTGACCCATCTGGACAAGAAGAACTCTTATGGCCTGCTGTTAACCGGCTATAAAGGCCCAACAAGTTAATCATTTTCTCGATTTTTGCTTGCATTTTTTCAGGTGCTTTTTAAAATACGCTTTTGCTTTAAAAAGCACCTGCTGTTGAGGATTCTCCCGTGCACGCACTAGAACAGAAAATCTTAGCTGAAGGTATCGTTCTGTCTGAAGAAGTTCTGAAAGTCGATTCTTTCCTAAACCATCAAATTGATCCGGTCATGATGCAGCAAATTGGTCAAGAATTTGCGCGTTTGTTTAAAGATGCCGGCATCACCAAAATTATTACCATTGAAGCGTCAGGTATTGCACCGGCAGTCATGGCAGGTTTAGAGCTGGGCGTTCCCGTGATTTTTGCACGTAAATATCAGTCTTTAACCCTAAAAGATGACCTGTATCGCTCTAAAGTGTTTTCATTCACTAAACAGGTCGAAAGCACCATTGCGATTTCAAACAAGCACATCAGCTCAAGCGACAAAGTACTGGTGATTGATGACTTCCTGGCCAATGGTCAGGCGGCTTTAGGTCTGGCTGACCTGATTCATCAGGCCCAAGCGGAAGTGGTCGGTATTGGTATTGTGATTGAAAAATCCTTCCAGCCAGGTCGTGACCTGCTCCTGGAAAAAGGCTACCGGGTTGAATCTCTGGCGCGTGTCAAGTCACTGGCCAATGGTACGGTTGAATTTGTTCGCGACTAAGACTTCGCCTGCAATTTATATCTAAAAGAGCACTCAGGTGCTCTTTTTTTATGGCGATGTGATTTACAAAATTCTCTACCACGCTCCAGACCGAATGGCTTAGCATAAGCCTAACGGCAAATTCTGAGCGTTTTGACCAAGGTCAGCTAACGCCTTTTGTCCTAAGCTATTGGCTCTTTGGATTGACCCAGCATTTTTAGAAGGCACTCTACACTCATGACACAAGACAATCCGTTGATGGAACACAGTATCGTCTGTCCGAAATGTGGCTCAAATCAGGTTGAAAAGCGCAACCATGAACAAAACTTACAAAAAATTGGCGGAGTATTGCTCGGGTCGGCCGGAACAGCAGCCGGAACTGTCGGCGGGGCCGCCTCCGGTGCCTCTTTAGGCGCTGCCATAGGCACCGTGGCCGGACCGTTAGGGGTGATTATGGGCGGCACCATTGGTACCTTTGTGGGTGCAATTAGTGTCGGCATTACCGGCGGTTTTCTGGGTCATCGCTTTGGTAAAAAAGCCGGGGTCATTGTGGACCAGAATATCTTCCTGGATTTTCAGTGCCTCAACTGCAAACACCGCTTTAAAGAAAAACTCTAACACCTTTGAGGTGAGGTCGATGGAGGGTGCGAGCTAACCAACGGAGCACCGCATACATTACTTCTGTGTCGGGGCGCCTTGTTCAGTCGCCGCTGGCTCTTTTGAGCTGGCCTGATCTTTGGCTTTGGTTTGTGCTTTTTTCTTCAGGATAATCCGGATGATGCACCACGCTTGCTACTGCAGGACAGCACCAGACTTAGACTCAGCACACTAAATCCCATAACGAACCACATTTTCATCTCGTATTCCTCAGTAGTTTGGATTTTTCTCAGCGTGCATGACGGCAAGGTGCTCTTTTCCTCCACAGGAAAGCACCCAACCGATCATGAATAGGGAGAGAACCGTCACAGCATAGGCTGTGTATAGAAAGACTATTAGATAGACGCCGAATTGGGGTGGTCGAAAATCACCAGAAGCAGTCATTTTCACATGAAATTCATTTAAATTAACAATCAAAAAACCAGCATCAACAGCAGAAAGCCATTAACGGATCTGAGCGCTATTTTGGCCTTGCTGCTGCTATTTTTTTTAAAGCTATTTTTTAAGCGCTGTGCAGTTTTTTCACCACGTCTGCTAAACGTAATCCTTGCGCTTCACAAAGTTTCTTTTCATCCTGACTTAAGCTCTGGTCATGACGCGGGCCGCTGACATGCGATGCACCATACGGTGTACCGCCGGTTTTGGTATTGGATAAAGCCGGATGAGCATTGCTGAGTCCCATAATCATCATGCCATGATGGAATAACGGCGGTAGCATGGTCAGCAAGGTACTTTCCTGGCCACCGTGCTGTGAACCCGATGAAGTAAATACACAGGCCGGTTTATCATGCAGGGCGCCGCTCAGCCACAGACTGGTGGTCTGATCCCAGAAGAATTTCATTTCCGAGGCCATATTGCCAAAACGGGTCGGCGAACCAAGCGCAAGACCAGCACAGTTGGCCAGGTCATCCAGGCTACAGTAAATATCACCTTCGGCCGGAATACTCGGCTCGGCAGTTTTGACCACCGCGGCAATATTCGGTACTGTACGTATTTTTACCGCTACGCCTGCTGCCTCTACCCCGTTGGCAATCAGATGGGCCATTTCACGGGTGCTGCCATATTTGCTGTAATACAGAACTAAAACATAGGGTTGCATAATGTTATCTGTAGAGTAAAAAAGAAAACTATACGGTATTTTGCTGTATTTTTGGTTAAGCTGGCACAGGAAAACACAGAAAGATCACTAAAAAAATCGAGACTTTAGCCGCATGATTGTTGAGTATTTAAAAAAGCTGCCCTTTTATGACCACCAGTGGTTCCAATTCGTGCTGTTTGTATTACGCCGTTTTGAAGCAGACCGCTGTCGTGAACAGGCCGGCTCGCTCACCTATACCACACTGTTTGCGGTGGTGCCAATGCTGACGGTTTTTCTGGTCATCATCTCCTCGATTAAAGCTTTAGAACCGGCGCGTCAGCAGTTACAGCAGCTGATTTACAGCAACTTTCTGCCCAAAACCACCATCGCCTTTGATAAGGCCCTGAATGCCTTTACCGATAAATCCAGCAATCTCACCATTATCGGGATTCTGTTCCTGTTCATTACCACTGTACTGATGCTGACCAGTATCGAAACTGCCTTTAACCGGATTTGGCGGGTAAAAGAAACCCGAGGCGGGATTATGGGCTTTATGCGCTACTGGACCATTATTTCGCTGGGGCCGATTTTACTTGGCAGCGCCTTTGTGCTGTCATCTACCGTTGCCTCGATGAATGTACTGAGCAATAACTTTGCCGGTTATGAGGTCAACGGTGCTTTTATTCTGTGGATCATTTCCTTTTCCCTGACCATTGTCGGCTTTTTTATTCTGTACTGGACCATTCCCAACCGCAATGTGCCGATTAAAGCCGCGCTGATTGCCGGCGTCTTTAGTGCGGTGGTGTTTGAGGCATTAAAAAACCTGTTCGGCTTTATCATGTCGAATTTCACCAGTTATGAAATTGTCTATGGCGCCTTTGCTGCCGTGCCGATTTTCCTGCTGTGGATTTTTCTGTCGTGGAATATTATTTTGCTGGGCGTGGAAATCAGCTTTGCCCTCACCGCTTTTAATTCCGGCAAAGACCAGAAACGCCATCCGATGATTATGCTGCTGGACCTGCTGGAGCTGTTTTATCAAAAACAGAAAAAAGGCGAAAGCGTGACCGAGCAGGAAGCACTGGAAGTACTGGGCCGCGATGAAATTGGCCGTTTACCGAATTATATCTGGATGCTGGAGCAGCAAAACCTGATTAAACGCACCGATAACGATGAACTGGTGCTGGTACGAAATTTATCGCAGGTCAATTTCTGGAGTTTTTATACCCAGCTGCCTTATCCGCTGCCGCAGCGCAAAGATGTCGGCAATATTCATCCGGATGATGAATGGATGCAGAAACTCGGACCGGCGCTGATTGAAGCCGATGACTATCTGGCAGCCAAGCTGTCGATTCCATTGTCGAAAATTTTTGAAGAAAAATAGAGGTAGCACCTGCTGATCTTTAAGGCCGGGAAATAAGCGCCAGCTAAGCGGAAATTTCGCTGGTGCTTTTCCAGCAGATCAGCGCACCCAGACTGACCAGACTACAGCCGAGCCAGAACACCCAGCCAGGCTGTAGCTGCAACAGCCACATCGAGATCAATGAAGACAGCACCGGAATAAAATAGGTGGCCAGAATTAGCAGCTGAATACGGCCAAACTGAATACTCTGGTTCCAGTTATGATAAGCCATTCCGATCAGGGCACCGGCCAACACAATCCATCCCCATAGCGAAAGGCTTGGCCATTGCCATGGTTCATCCAGCCCCACATGCAGCGCCCACAGCAAAGCCGCAGTCACCACAAAAAACAGCGACACTGCATTGCTGCCTTGGGCATAGGCCCGGGTCAGCACACCGTAGCAGGGCCATAACAAGGCCGCTAAAAATGCCAGACTATAAGCCAACGGATTTTCCGTCAGTACGCTCCAGAGCTGGGCCAAGTTCCAGATCTCCGGATTGACCACCAGCATCAAGCCCAGTACGGCCAGCAAAAAGCCTGGAATTACCGCCCAGTGATAACGCAGCTGTTTGGCCAGAATCGCCAGCACAATACTCAGCGGCGGCCACAGATAATTGATCATGGCAATCATCAGCACCTGTTCGCGCTGTGTCGATAAAGCAATCGACAGCAGGAACAGAATTTCATAGCTGACAAATAATGCCCCACTCCCCCAGAGATAGATTTTCGGCATCTGGCTAAGTTTGGGCCAACCTTGGTGCAGCAGAATCACCAGCGCACTGACACTATAAATAAGCGCAAGTGCCAGCACCGGACTGAGCTGCTCACTAATCAGCTTGACCACACCTACTAGGCTGGCCCAGATCAGCAGTGAGCTCAAGCCCAGTGCAGTAAAGCGTTGTGATTGGCTCAGCATCAGGCCACGCGCCGCTTGAACCAGCCCTGTGCGCTGACCATAACCACGCCCAGCATCACCAGGATAGCACCCATAATAAAGCTGTGTTCCAGTTGCTCACCCAGCAGCCACACGCCGAACAGCACCCCAAATAATGGGGTTAAAAAAGAAAATACCCCCAAGCGTGAGGCCAGATAGTTTTTCAGTAACCAGAACCAGATTAAATAACTGGCAAAAGAAATCAGAATGGCATGAAACAACAGGCTGCCAATAGCGACCGGACTCCAGTGCACCACCGCCTGTCCGGACCAGTAGGCCAAAGGGAATAGCACGATAAAACCGCCCAGCAGCTGATAGAACAAGGTTTGGGTGGCTGGTGCTTCGGCCAGCGGGGTTAAGCGCACCGCTATGGTAGTGGCCGCCCATAAAATACCGGCACATAAAGCCAGAAAGTCGCCATAGAGCATGGAACTGGTTGCGGCACTGAGCTGACTGTCACGCCCCAAAAAAGTCACCACAATGCCCAGAAAAGCCAGCAGAATACCGCTCCATTGCAGCAGGGAAAGCCGTTCACTGGGCAGCTTCCAGTGCAGGCCTAAAGCTACAAAAATTGGCGCGGTATACAGCAGCACCACGGTATGGGAGGCCGAGGTAAAGCGGATGGCTTCAGCCAGCATAAAAAATTCGGCGGCAAATAGCAGCCCGACCAGCAAGCCCGGATACAAATACGTCGGTGTCCATAAATGCACACCTTGAGCCAGCCGGATTAACGGCCAGACCAGCAGCGCAGAAATCCCGGAACGCAGCGCCATTTGCATTAGCGGTGAAATATCAGGCGCGGCAATTTTCAGCACCACCTGCTGCAGTCCCCAGAAAATACACAGCACAAACATTATGCTGGCTGCTCTGGCATCCAGTGCCTGTCGTTGTTTCACCAAAATTCCTTGAAAATTCTCGTTTTTCCCTAGCCTACCTTAATTGAATTGGCAGGCATTTAAAATATGTGCTGCACGCTTTTCCTGCAATTTACACATAAACAGCTGCCATAAAAAAACGACCCGTGATGGGTCGTCCTGAGTCTGGCCTGTCACGTTTAGTTATCGCTGACAAAGGCAATATCACTGAGTCCGGCTTCACTCGCACGTGACATTACCTGGGCAACGGTATCATAACGGGCATCTTTGTCGGCACGTAATTGTACTGTTGGCTTACGCTCCTGCTCGCCTGCCGCATTTAAACGGTTTTCCAGCTCATCCAGACTGATGATCTGATCATCCCAAGCCACTTCACCCGAAGCATTAATGCTGACGGTAATCGCCTGTGGCGGTGGATCAATAATTTCTGCCGTGGTTTCTGGCAAGGTTAATGGTATTGATGGGTTGGCAACGGTCGCTGTCACCAGGAAGATGATCATCAAGACCAGCATAATGTCGATGAGCGGAATGAGGTTCATCTCATTCATGCCGCTATCGTTGTCTTCACCCAATTGAAATGCCATTAAGCTTGACCTCCCACTAAACCTTGCTGTGCAGTTTTCACTTCAGCCTGAGCGGTCGCAGAATCCTGCTGTAGCATGGTGTCAATTAACAGGTTGTGTGCATGATCTTGCAGCTCATGTGACAAGGTCCGGTTAAAACGACTACAGATGTTATAGGCAATAACTGCTGGAATCGCGACAGCCAGACCAAAACCGGTCATGATCAGTGCTTCACCGACAGGCGTCGCCACTTGGGCAAGGCCAGCCTGACCGCTTTTACCCACCGCTACCAGCGCGTGGAAAATCCCCCATACGGTACCAAACAGACCGACAAACGGTGCCAGCGATGCAATAGTTCCGAGTACCGATACGCCTTTTTCTGCAGAGGCTTTTTCTGCCGAAATCTGGCGTAACAGCGCCTGCTCTGCCACGGCCTTGCGCTGTTCAAAACTTAAAGGCGCAAATTTGGCTTTCAGGCTGTTCAGCGCTTGAGCGAGTTGAGCATAGGCTTGCTGTTTAAGTTGGCGGGTGCCCATCAGACGCAGCACAAAAATTGTCCAGGTCGCAATCGACATTGCCAGTAACACGAAATACAGTGTTTTGCTGACTGCATCTGCATGTTGCCAATAAACTGAAAAGTTCATACTCGAACTCCTGATTAAAGTTAGCCGTTAGGATTCAATGTCAATTCAAAGGGTTGCTCGGCACGAATTGGATAAGCAACGCCATTTTCCTTGTACGGTTTGAATTTTGCACTACGCACAGCGCGTAAAATCTTTTCATCTAAAGCAGCAATGCCGCTTGAACGGGTAATCCGCGCACTGGTGATTGAGCCTTTTTCATTGGCTTCAATTAAGACCACCACGCTACGGGTTTCACCCTGTAAATCTCGGTTGGTATACGATGGTTTTGGTGAGCGGCTCCACTGCACGCCCGAACCCCCAATGGATACCGATTTGGTTGCTGGCACAGCCGGTGCAGGCGGCGCTACTGGCGCAGGCTGTACCACCGGTTGCGGTGCCGGTTTCACCACTTTGGTTTCAGAAACCGTGGTGGTAACCGTTGGGGTTGGCTGCGGCGTTGGCTCAACCGGTTTGACCACAGGTTTTGGCGCTTCGGCCTTTTTCACCTGCTGGACTTTTTCCACTTTTTTCGGTGGTGGTGGCAATGGTTTTTCAACCACTTTCACTTCTTTGACTTCTGGTGGCTTAGGCTGTGCCGGTTTTGGTTCTGCTTTTGGTTGTGGCGGTAAAGGTTTTGGTGGTTCCTGAATTTTGACAAAGCGGACTTTTAGCGGCTCCTTGTCAATCGGTTTCAGTTCCGGTGATTCCATCTGGCTAACCGCCCACAACACCCCGATATGGCCAATAACCACGGCCACCAGTGCAGACAGCACTTTCTTTTTCATGGGATGAGGAGATTGCATCATGGGAGTAGAAGATGGACTCATTAAACTCAGTTACCTTAAAGAGGTGATAGCCAGTTTCAGATTTGACCTATCAAGCTCATCGGTTAGCACAATTAAAGTACCGCAATGATAAATGAGAAGTGTTTTCATTTGCAACAATTAATTTGGCTATTTTAATGGCTTTTTCAAATAATCAATAAAAAAGGCATACTAAAAGTATGCCTTTAAATCTGGTGATTCACAACAACTTATTGGAATACCACTGTTTTATTGCCATCGACAATAATCCGGTCTTCCAGATGCCATTTCACTGCACGCGCCAGCACGTTACGCTCCACATCCTGACCCAGTTCACGCAGCTGCTCGACAGTAAAATCGTGGCTGACACGCTCCACATCCTGCTCGATAATCGGGCCCTGGTCTAAATCCGCGGTCACATAGTGCGCAGTTGCCCCAATCAGTTTCACGCCTTTGTCATAGGCTTGCTGATACGGGTTGGCGCCAACGAAAGCTGGCAGGAAGGAATGGTGAATATTGATCACTTTCATTTCCCATTTGCTGACAAATTCTTCATCCAGAATCTGCATATAACGTGCCAGCACCAGTACATCATTGCCCTGCATCAATTCATCAATTTTGGCATAGGCTTCGCGTTTATTTTCCTTGTTAACCGGCACCACTTCAAATGGAATACCAAAGTTTTCAACCGCTTCACGTAAAGTTTCGTGATTCGACACCACTTTGGTGATTTCACACGGCAGACCACCACGCGCATGACGCCATAACAGTTCCAGCAAGGCATGATCGACTTTAGACACTAAAATACCGACCTTTTTCACATCGGCCACCAAGGCCAGACGCCATTGCATTTCATAACGCTCGGCCACATTGCTGGCAAAGGTCTGGATCAGGCTTTCACGACGGCTTTGCAGATGATCCAGCTCGAATTCAACGCGCATGAAATAACGCCCGCCCTGAGCTTCAGTCGCGTATTGATCAAGTGCGGTAATATTTGCTCCCTGATGATACAAAAAGCTCGATACAGCCTGCACGATACCTGGCTTATCCTCACAAGTAATCAGTAAACGTGCAGTATTCGCAGTCGTCATATTCATGTTGGTTTATATCACTAATCAGTTAAATTGAAAAAATAAGCCGGCTATTCTAGCGCGTTTCCTTAACAGACTAAATAGGGGAATCAGTTTCTGTATTCTTGCTTGAAGATAAGCTGGCAAACAGTTCCGATGAACCCAGGGTCTGTAACAGGCCTTCATAGGTTTGACGGCTTTCACCACGCAAATACGCCCCTTCCAGGAATACCATCTGACGCAGCGCCTGCCAGACCCACTTCTCTTCCAGCGTATTCGAGTCGGTAATATGCCCCGACATATACAGGAAGTTGGTCCAGTTGGTCAGCACAATCCACAGGTTAATAATTAAGGCTTCAATTTCCGAGTCGGTCATTTCCATTAAACCGGCTTCCACGAAAGCTTTATAAATTTTTTGTCCCTGCTGCATCACCTGTCCGGCAAAACGCGGATACATTTTGCGGAAATCTTCGTTATTTTCCACCAGATGATAGACATCCCGATGCAAAAAGCGGTAGTTCCATAACTGGCTGCTAAGGACCTGAAAGTAATGAATCTTATCATTGGCATCCAGCGGACGGTCATCCGGCAAAGCCAGCATGCTCAGGGTTTCGGCCTGATACTGCTCCATCAGCTCTTTAATAATTTCGTTTTTATTGCGGAAATGATAGTACAAATTACCCGGACTCATACCCAATTCAGCTGCAATATGATTGGTCGTCACGACACGTTCGCCACGTTCATTAAAAAGTTGCAGGCTTAACTGCAAAATACGTTCTTTGGTTTTCACCGTTTTCGAGTGTGACATCCTAAAGTAACCATTCTTTCAAACTGTTAAGAAACTAACAGATAAAGTAACTTGACTATTTAGAGTAAATACTCTAAAAACTAAATTAATTGATTCAATCGAATGGTAACACGCCATGAACAGTCAAACAAAAACAACTTCGATGACCACTCCCGACAGCACGCCCCATAACCTTGATGCACAACGTTTACATGATGTTCTGGCCCTGCAGAAATACGCCTATCAGCGCTATCCGCTGCCAACCGCCAAAGAACGGATTGACCGCCTGGCACGGTTAAAACGGGTGCTGGTGAAATATCAGGATCAGTTTGCCGAAGCAATTAATGAAGACTATGGTAACCGTTCGATGGACGAGACCAAAATTGGCGAATTACTCACCTGCCTTGAACATATCAAATACTACAGCAAAAACCTTAGCGGCTGGATGAAACCGTCCAAGCGACACGTCGGAATTATTCATCAACCGGCCAAAGCCTGGGTGCAATATCAGCCTTTGGGTGTGGTCGGCATTATTGCACCGTGGAATTATCCGCTGTTACTGTCGGTCGGTCCGTTAATCTGCGCTTTAGCAGCCGGCAACCATGCCATGATTAAAATTTCCAGTGCCTCGATGCATTTTGGCCGCGTGCTGGAAAATGCCATTGCCGAAGCCTTCCCACAGGAACTGGTGGCGGTCATTACCGGTGGTGGTGCAATTTCCGATACCTTTAGTCATCTGGCCTTCGATAAAATGATTTTTACCGGTTCGACCAATGTCGGTAAAACCGTGATGGCGGCGGCAGCCGAAAATCTGGTGCCGGTGATTTTAGAGCTGGGCGGTAAATCGCCCGTGCTGGTGCATCCATCAAGTGATATGGCTGATGTTGCCGAGCGGATTGCGGTTGGTAAACTCTGGAATGCCGGACAGACCTGCGTGGCACCGGACTATATGTTCCTGCCTAAAGGCAAAACCGCCGAATTCCTGAATCATTATGAACAATATATTAAGCAGATGTATCCAAGTCTGCGCGACAATCAGGATTACACCTCCATTATTAATGACAAGCAGTACAACCGGCTGCAGGGCTATTTAGACAATGCCCGTGAACAGGGCGCCCAACTGATTGAAATCAATCCGCAAAATGAACTGCTGGACGATGTACGCAAAGTCGCTCCGACCGTACTGACCGGGGTCACCACCGAAATGCGCATCATGAAAGAGGAAATTTTCGGACCACTGCTGCCCATCATGGAATATGAACAAATTGATGATGTAATCGAGTTTATTAATAGCCGTCCGCGTCCACTTGCATTATACTACTTCGACTTTGATCAGGCGCGTGCCGACTATGTCGCACAGCGTACCCATTCAGGGCATTTCGGACAAAACATGGTACTGACCCATGTCGCACAGGATGACTTACCATTTGGTGGTGTCGGTGCGTCAGGGATGGGCAAATATCATGGTCCCGAAGGATTCTTCAGTTTGTCGCATGAACGCTCGGTGATGTCTAATCCGAAGCTGTATAGCTTGAAATACATCCTGCCGCCGTTCAATAAGCCGATTCACAGACTAATTTCAAAGATGCTTCTTCGCTAAATGATCAAGGCATGAGCTATTAGCATGGCTCGTGCTGCGTTTTCCTGAAAATCGCTTGTCTTTTAAGCGCATTTTTGGTATAAAACGCCCCTTGAATGAATTCATCCGTTTATTTTTGACTGGCCATACAGATTTGCTGTTGGCTAAATCAATGGAGTTACACCATGTCTAAGGTTTGCCAAGTTACCGGCAAGCGTCCAGTCGTTGGTAACAACGTCTCACACGCCAACAACAAAACTAAGCGCCGGTTCGAGCCGAACCTGCACCACCACCGTTTCTGGTTAGAAAGCGAAAAACGTTTTGTACGTCTTCGCTTAACCACTAAAGGTATGCGTATTATCGACAAATTGGGCATTGAAAAGGTTGTTGCTGACCTACGTGCTCAAGGTCAAAAGATCTAAGTAAGGAGTCAGGACAATGCGTGATAAGATTCGCTTAGTTTCTACAGCTGGTACAGGTTATTTCTATACCACGACTAAAAACAAACGTACTATGCCGGAAAAAATGGAAATCAAAAAATTTGATCCAAAAATCCGTCAACACGTAATCTTCAAAGAAGCTAAAATCAAATAATTTTGGCTTTTTGAAAAAAACGACCTCTCTGCAGGTCGTTTTTTTTGCACTTTTTTTCTTCCAGTTGTTAAAATTTTCTGATCTTTTCAATCTGGCACTCTCTGTGCTTGTCTTTTTTACACTTAACCTTGGCTTAAGGAGTTGTTAGTGCCGCATGATGTAGAACTTATTATCTTATTGGCTGTCGGCTTTGGACTGGCCTTACTGTTCGGCTATATTGCCGCCCGTTTACGTTTACCGCCCCTGATCGGTTATCTGGTGGCCGGTATCCTGATTAGTCCAAATACGCCCGGCGTGGTCGGTGATATTCACCTGGCCAACCAGCTGGCTGAACTGGGTGTGATGTTCCTGATGTTTGGCGTCGGGATGCATTTCTCGCTCAATGACCTGATGCAAGTCAAACGGATTGCCCTGCCCGGTGCCATCCTGCAGATTACCGTCGCCACCTTGCTGGGGATTGGGGTCTCGATGATGTGGGGCTGGAGTTTCGGCTCTGCACTGGTGTTCGGTCTTAGCCTGTCCTGTGCCAGTACGGTAGTTCTACTCAAAGCACTGGGAGATCGCGGCCTGCTAGACTCGGTCAACGGCAAGATTGCCGTGGGCTGGCTGCTGGTCGAGGACCTAGTAATGGTGCTGGTGCTGGTACTGTTGCCGGCTACCGCAGTCCTGTTGGGTGGACAGGCACTTGCCGGTAGTGCAGCTGATGAAAACATCTGGCTGACACTGGGCATTACCCTGTTAAAAGTCACCGGCTTTATTGCCTTTATGCTGATTGTCGGAAAACGATTGGTACCCTGGATTATGCAGGTGGTGGCGCGTCTGGGTTCCCGTGAACTGTTTACCCTGACTGTCGTCGCGGCGGCCGTGTCAATTGCCTTTGGTGCCTATAAAGTCTTTGGTGTGTCGATGGCACTGGGCGCCTTCTTTGCCGGTATGGTGGTGAAAGAGTCTGACTTTAGCCATCGTGCTGAAGAAGAAACCCTGCCGCTACGGGAGATTTTCTCAATCCTGTTCTTCGTGTCGGTGGGGATGCTGTTTGACCCGCGGATTCTGCTGGAAGAACCGCTGCATGTGCTGGCAGTGGTCGGCATTATCATGATTGGTAAAACCATTGCCGCCATGGCCCTGGTCCTGTTCTTCCGCTACCCGATTAACACTGCATTAACGGTAGGTGCTTCACTGGCGCAGATTGGTGAATTCTCCTTTATTCTGGCCACGCTCGGCGTATCGTTACAGCTGCTGTCTCTAGAAGGTCAAAACCTGATTCTGGCCGGTGCCCTGATTTCCATTACCTTAAACACCTTCCTGTTTTCGGCGATTGAACCGGTACAGCGCTGGATTCGCGAGCGCTCACATCTAGCCCGTTTGCTGGAACGCAGTGGCGACCCGCTGGCGATGTTACCCGATGAAGTTTCACAAGATTATCTGCGGGATCAGGTCGTGATTATTGGCCATGGTGAAGTCGGCCGCCGTATTACCAAAAACCTGATGGCGGAAAATATCAAGGTGGTGATTGCCGAAGAAAACCGTGAGATTGTTGAAAACCTGCGGGAAAAAGGCATTGCTGCGGTATCCGGTGTGGCTACTGAGCCCGGAGTACTGATTCAGGCACATATTCAGCATGCCCGTTTACTGGTGATTTCACCGATGGACATTATTGATATTCATAAAATTGTTGATATTGCGACTACTTTGAATCCGCAAATTCAGGTGCTGATCTGCGCGGAAAGCAAAGAAGAAGCCGAAGTCATTCGCCGTGACAATATCGGTGAGGTGTACTTTGCCAAAGAAGAAATGGCCAAGAACATGAGCAATCATATTTTAAACCAGATTGAAATTGCCCATCATCAACCACCCTCACATTAAGCCTCAGGCACAAAAAAGCGCACCTTCGGGTGCGCTTTTGCATTCCAGAGCATGAGCCGACTAGCTCAGATACTTCGGCTGCTCATCAACCACTTCGGCCTGCCATTCATTGACCTGCTTTTCCAGCAGCCCGAATAATGCGGCCTGAATCATGTGCTGGGCGACAATTGGCGTCTGATCTCCCAGCAGGGCTTTGACTTCATCATTAAACTGGATTTTGACCAGAGGTTCCTGTTCTGAACCAGCATTACGCAATGCCAACTCACCACCTTCAAGCTGAACCAATTCCAAAATCGCGTCCTGATTTCCAAATAAGGCTTTTAACTGTTCTATAGACATAATTCCTCCATGTTCAACATGGTGGCAAAGATGGACTCTTTGCATCGCTTAGATAGTTAATATGATGTCAGGTTTTCAGAATTCAAGGGACTCTGGTCGGGTTTAGAATTCCACCATTTCATTTCTGAAACCATCAATTAACTGCATCAGCTCACGATGCCATTCACGCAGGATTTTGGTATCTGGCAGCCATGCTTGCGGGGTTTGAGTGACTTTAATAATCAGATTCGATGAAGTCTCATCTTCCGGTTCAGGCGCGCTTGGCTCCGGCGTATACTGACAAAGACGATAAGCGCGTTTTAATTCGGCAATAAAGCCTTCTTTGGCCAGTTTTTGCAGAATCACCACTTCAGGCGATACCTGACCTTTGGCCGCCATCGCTTCTTCAATTGATTTTAAAGTCGGCTGCAGCTCATTCAGGCGGTAGTAACGCACCAGTTCCTGCAAAAAGGCCAGTACAGCACCATGCAGATGAAACACCGCTGCTTCGCGATGTGCCTGCGCCTGCTGGATATGTTCGGTTTGTTCGGCTTGCTGACATGAAAGACGGGCAAAATACAGTTTTTGATTGGTACGGTCGGCATGAAAGCGAGCAACACGGGACATGAATAGCGTTCCTAAATTTTGGCTTTTATTTCAACATTAAGCTTAATCGCTCTGCGTCCAAATGCCCAACAAAAAATACATATGAGCGCTATCATCAGCATCGATATTTTCTACGATAAGTTTAAATAGAGAAAAATGCAGCGTTAAAAAAGGAGCCACTAAGGACTCCTTTTGATGTTCAAGCTTTCGGCTTGTCTTCCGCAGCTTTAACGCGAATGCCAGCACCTTTGACTTTCAGGGTATTCAGGCCCTTAATCGCTTTGACGGCTTCACGACCATGCGGCATTTCCACAAAGCCAAACCCTTTGGACTTGCCACTGTCAGCCTCTTTAACAATCACCGCAGATTCGACTGTGCCAAACGGCTGAAACAGCGCCAGCAGTTCAGCATCGGTGATAGAACGCTCTAAATTACGTACAAGAATTTTCATTTACTTTTTCCAAATAGGCCAAATCATCCAAAAGCATGCGCCTACTCTACTCTGGAGATTGTGCATCAAGCTGCACAACACATGGCTCTAGTTTAATCGAGATCAATCCCAAAATCTAAACGAATCTTCTGGCGTTCGATCAGTGCACTTTTAACAGTTTGTTCACGGGTTTTATAATGGGTTTCACTTTGACACAGGTTACGGGTCAAATCGTTCAGAAAATAGCTTTCTACAGTACGTCCCTGTTCATCGACCGTATCTCTGGCCCACCAGCTGATGTTCTGCTTGGTCAGAATCAGCTCGTTTTGCGCCCGGGTTAAAGCCACATACAGCACCCGGCGTTCTTCTTCAACTTCGTCAAAATTCCCTTGCGCCCGTGCATGTGGATACTGCCCGGCAGTGACATTGGCCACATAGCAGACCTTCTGCTCGGTGCCTTTGGCCGAGTGGATGGTAATGAGCGTGACCACATCATCATCTGACTGGCGCTCAATTTCACTAATCGAAATCGGATCGAGTACATATTCTTCCAGAAACTCGCTGAGCTGACCGTGTTTGCTGGCCAGCTGCTTGACCAGATCAAAATCTTTAAGCCGTTTTGACCAGTCTTTTTTGGCGTAATTCTGTTCCAGCTGCTCCACCAGTGCCTCAATCGCCAGACTGACACAGACGTCGACTTCCTGTTTCAGTACCGCCATTTGCTTCATAATCAAAATGGTTTTATCCGGAATCCGGCCAAATTTCTCCAGCTTTTCCGCAATCTGCTCCATTTCCGGATTCAACAATAACTGCTGTGCCAATTTACTGGCACCGACATCTCCAACGCCATTCCACAGGGTCAGAAAACGCATCCAGGCAATATCATCCGCCGGATTGGCAATGACCCGCAGCAGACTGAGCAAATCCTTAACGTGTGCCGATTCCAGTAATTTCATGCCGCCAATAAAACGATACGGAACATTGGCCGCAATAAAGGCCGCTTCAATATGCCGCGCGGCAAAGCTGGAACGCACCAGCACCATATGCTCCTGCCATGCTGCCCCCTGGATAAAGTGACGCTCTTTGATATCAATCGCAATCCATTTGGCTTCATCAAACTCATTCGGGAAAATATGCATGCGCGGTTTTAAGCCACTGCCACGATACGCCTCCAGCCGTTTGTCATAGCCGATCGGACTTTGCTCCAGCAACCAGTTCGACAGATCCAAAATTTCCTGGGTTGAACGATAATTACGCTCCAGCTTATAAATCTGGGCACCCGGAACACGTTCTTTAAAGTGATGAATGTTTTCAAAGTCTGCACCACGGAAACCGTAAATCGACTGCGCATCATCACCAACACAGAACAGCTGCACCCGCTCTTTTAACGGCTCTAGTAAGGCCCATTGCAAAGGATTGGTGTCCTGCATTTCATCGACCAGCATGTGCTGGCACAACGACGCGACATAATCGACCAGCCCCTCTGATTGGGCCAGCGCCGAAGCGACAATTGCCAGAATATCGTCATAATCCAGAAAATGACGCGCCTGCTTGCGCGCTTCATATTCTTTCATGATCTCGGCAATCTGATCTTTATAATCCAGACATTCCGGCAGCTGCTTTTCCAGGGCAATACTCAGTTTTTGCCGGGTATTGCGGGCAAATGAATACAGATCACATAGCTGCTGCGGCTTGGGCAAGGCATTTGGATTTTTCTTGTCATCTTTACCACGCAGTAAACGGAACATCATGATCTGGTCATCACGATCAATAATCGAGAACTGTTCCAGCCCAAAGGCTTTTGGAATCCGGCGCAGCAGATACATACAGAAGGTATGGAAGGTCGAAGCACGCAAGCCCTTGGCCTGCTCGCCCAGCGCCAGTTCGACCCGCGCTACAATTTCGGCA
This sequence comes from Acinetobacter sp. C15, assembly GCF_013420645.1. Lineage (NCBI taxonomy): Bacteria > Pseudomonadati > Pseudomonadota > Gammaproteobacteria > Moraxellales > Moraxellaceae > Acinetobacter > Acinetobacter sp. C15. The sequence goes on along the minus strand of NZ_VOXR01000009.1, from coordinate 69,962 downwards.
GCGGCACGGCGGGTAAAGGTTAAAATCTGAATCTGGTTGGCCGGAACGCCCTGATCAATCAGATAAGCCGCACGCGCCACAATGGTTTTGGTTTTGCCACAGCCTGCCCCAGCCAAGACCAAACTGTGCTTTGCTTCAGTGGTGGCTGCATTTTTCTGTTGGGGATTTAACTCGTCGATGAGCTGTGCAAGTGACATACCAAATCATTTCTCGAAAATTCAAAGCGAGATCTTATCATAAGCATCCCATCAACATAAAAACTAGCCTATTTGTAAACCCGGATCGTTTTCGAATTGAGTACTTCGTATTGCAGCCCCAGCTGTCGGGTCGTTACGTCCAAAAATTCAAAAAAGTTCGAATTGCGTAAATGAAGGGGAAATTGATGATTCATGTCGACATCTGAATCCACAATCAGCGTGACCTTCTTTTCAATTGCCAGCAGATTTTAAAACACTCAGATGCATCTCATCAAAATTAAAGGACAGCTCTCTCGGCTGTGAGTACTGCTGTACAGGGTTTTTCTTGAGATAATTTTGCATATTTTCGCAGTAGGCCGGTTTTGCAAAACTGTGTACAGTGATGCAGCTTAATGTCAAAACCAAGATGATCTTTTTCATCATTTCCCCATTTAGCATTTTATTTTTAAACCCTATTGGCATCTGGGTTTGTCACGCTTTCTTTAGTGATTGCATGACATTTTCGACGCTGTCGGTTAAATTGTTTTCTGCATTTCGAATCGCATCTTCCACTGAAATATCAGGTGGATTAATACCAATAATCTGTGTAAATCCCGCCTCCAGCAGTGGCTCAATATCTTCACCAATCATTCCTGCAAACGCATAGACCGGTTTATTCAAGCTTTTCGCAACCTGTGCCACGCCAAATGGGGTTTTGCCCATGAAGGTCTGCCGATCAATTTTCCCTTCGCCGGTCAGGACCACATCGGCCTGTGTAATTTTTTCAGTCAACCCGGTTTGCTGAATCAGCAGTTCAACACCTGACTGAATTTTTGCGCGTGCAAAAGCAAGCAAGCCAAAGCCCAGTCCACCCGCTGCACCGGCCCCGGCCTGATGTTGCACATTAACCCCGAGCGTTGTTTCAACCAGATTGGCAAAATAACCCAAGTTCTGATCGAGAATTTTGACCAGCTCCGGTGTGGCACCTTTTTGCGGTCCAAAAATGGCCGAGGCACCATATTCCCCACAGAGCGGATTATTGACATCGCTGGCAATCAGCATCTCGGTGGTTGCCAAACGGGCATTCAAAGCACTAAGGTCAATCTCGCAGATCTGCTTTAAATTGCCGCCACAAGGTTGCACCTCCAGGCCAGCCTGATCTAAAAATTTCACCCCCAACGCTTGCGCCATTCCACTGCCGGCATCATTGGTGACACTGCCGCCCAGTCCAATCACGATTTTAGACACGCCCAGATCCAGCGCCTGGCGGATCATCTCGCCAGTGCCATAAGTAGAAGTAAGCGCCGGATTGCGCTGCGCCAACGGAATAAGATGAATACCATTGGCCTTGGCCATTTCAATGACTGCAGTTTTGCCGTCGTCAATCAGGGCAAAGTAGCTTTCAACCTGTTGCTGCGGCAAAGGGCCGCGTACCCGACACGAAACTTTCTGCCCGGCACATGCATTTAACAGGGCATCGACGGTGCCTTCACCGCCATCGGCCAGCGGTACCAAGCGACAGATTGCATCCGGAAACTGCCGCAAGATTCCGCGCTGCATGGCCTGGGCGGCCTGTACTGCGCTCAGGCTTTCTTTAAAGGAATCTGGTGCAATCACAAAACGAAGTGGCATGTGGTTTATCCCCAGCGTGGGTGTCCATTGTGGATAAGTGTTGACTTATCCGCATATTAGCGTAGCCAGCCAATTTCCGCAGCGGTCAGGTCATTAATGACGGTGTATTGCAGGCTGTCCGGCATTTTGCTGGTGCTGCTACTTAGCGGAATATGCCCGCCCATTAACTCAGCTTTCTGCTGTGGATAGCGTGGCTGTTGCTGCGGGTTGGCATAACCCAGCGGATAAATTGGTAGTCCGGTGGCCAGATCATATTTATCACGGGCGCCAAAAGCATGCAGTAATTCATGCACCAGCACCACATGGTTCTGCTGGGTCTGACGCTCGGCGGCAAACAGGTTAACCGAACCAATCCGGCCTTTTTCCAGCGCGGTAGAATGTTTTAAAGCTTTTTGATGGGCTGGATCATAATAGTTTAAATACAGGGTCACATGCGGTGCGCCATCAACTGACTGATGCTGACGCCAGGCATAAAACCGGAACTTGAGACTCCAGATGATGCTATCGAGTAAAGAAGCCTGTTCCGGTACCTGTGGCGGCAACTGTTTCAGTTCCCGGCCAAGCTGCAGATAAAAATATACCGGTTGCTGGCGATACTGTGCTGCGGCCTGCTGCAAATACTGCTGCACCGTTTGAAAACTGCTGTTAGACAGCTGCTGGATATAAAGCTGCGTGCTGTCCTGTCCATCAGCATTCACCGGATGCAAGAGCACCCGCACCGGTTTAGTCCAGTCCTGATTCTGGTCACGATAGGCATTTACAGCCACAATGAAAAGAATCAGCAACAAGATCAGGATACGAATCTTTTTCCACATCGGCTTAAGCGCTCTGTTTTTTGAGTTTTCTCAGATACATCTGACTCATTTCAATTTTGGTTTCAAACAGATTCAGGGTTTTAATGAGTCCGGAGAGCTTGGCCCGACCATAGTTTCTGGAATCAAAATCCGGTTTTACCGCGCTGATATATTGCCCAACCATACCCAGATTGGCCCAGCCATTTTCATCGGCATTGTCTTTGACTGCTTTATAAATCAGATTCAGTGTGGCGCGATCCATCATCTCTGCAGCCGGGTTTTCTTTCGGCGCAGTGCTGGATTTTAGCTCGGAATTTTTTGCACTTTCTATGTTCTTTTTGTCCTGAACCGGGCTTATTTCATCTTCTTCGGCATTTTTCAGTTCATTTTCAGAGATCAGGTTTTCAATATAAATAAATTTATCACAGGCTTTTTTAAATGCTTCCGGGGTCGATTTTTTGCCAAAACCATAAACACTCAGGCCATTTTCACGAATCCGCGAGGCCAGCGGAGTAAAGTCACTGTCACTGGACACAATACAGAAACCATCCAGCGCTCCGGCATAGAGCAAATCCATGGCATCAATAATCAGGATCATGTCGGTGGCATCTTTGCCTTTGGTATAGGCAAACTGCTGTACCGGGGTAATGGCATGTGGTAACAGCACATCACGCCACTTTTTCAGGGTTTCACTGCTCCAGTCTCCATAGACCCGTTTCACACTGGCAATACCATATTTGGCCACTTCTTCAAGCACCGAAGCAATAGCGTGAATCGAAGAGTTATCGGCATCAATTAACACCGCAAATTTTTTTGTTTGGATATCCACCGGTTCCCCAAGCGCTTATTATTCAAATTTATTGTGGAAGTAATTTTGACATAAAAAATGCCGACTTCCGTCAGCATTTTTTCAGTTTTTCACGATCAGGCTTCGACCCATTTACCATCCTGATATACCAGACTCCATTTGGTCTGTTTGCCTTCAGGGGTTTCAGAGCCAATATATTGCGCCTGATTTTTACGGCTGAATTTCACCAGAGTCGGGTTGCCTTCTGGGTCTACATCGGGTGCCTGCAAAATGAATTGATATTTTGGATCAAGCTGGTCAGCAACCGTACGCAGTTCCGCCACCTTCGGTGCACGGGTTTCACGCACTTTCGGGAACTTGCTGGCCGCCAGGAATAAACCGGCAGCGCCATCACGCAGGACAAAAAAGTCATCATGCTTGGTCGAGCGTAAATGTTCCATCTTGATTGGGTCGACACGCGGCGGCGCAGGCTGACCGTTTTTCAAGACTTTACGGGTATTGTCACAGCTGGTGCAGGCAAAATACGGACCAAAACGGCCAGTTTTCAGCTGCATTTCGCCATCACATTTATCGCATGGAATGGTCGGGCCATCATAGCCTTTAATCTTGAACTCGCCTTCTTCCAGCTCAAAACCGGCACAGTCCGGGTTATTACCGCAAATATGCAATTTACGGCCCCCATCAATCACGTAGCTATCCATGGCAGTTTCACAGATCGGGCAGCGTTTTTTCGACATCAGGTCGGCGGTTTCAGCACTGTCATCATCTGACAGGGCCGCCAGAGATTCAACTGGCGTTAAATTCAAAGTGCCTTTACAGCGTTCTTTTGGCGGCAGGTTATAACCGGAACAGCCCAGGAATACCCCGGTGGTACCGGTACGAATCTGCATTGGACGTTCGCATTCCGGACAATGCACGGCATCCACTTCCACCGGCAGATTACGGCGCATGCCCTGTTCGCCCTGTGCATTGGTCAAACGGGTTTTAAAATCACCATAGAAGCTGTCGAGCAGATCTTTCCAGTTGCGTTCACCATCGGCCACTTTATCCAGCTGACCTTCTAAGTCCGCGGTAAAGTCGTAGTTCATCAGGTTGTTAAAGCTTTCATCCAGACGGTCGGTGACAATTTCACCCATCTTTTCCGCAAACAGGCGGCGGTTTTCCAGCTTGACATAACCACGGTCCTGAATGGTAGAAATAATCGCCGCATAGGTCGATGGGCGGCCAATGCCACGTTTTTCCAGTTCTTTCACCAGCGAGGCTTCGGTAAAACGTGCAGGCGGCTTGGTAAAGTGTTGTGATGGGTCCAGCTTTTGCAGTTTCAGCACTTCGCCGACTTTCACTGCAGGCAGCAATACATCATCATCAGACTTGTTCTGACCACGCACTTTGGTAAAGCCATCAAAGACCAGGGTACGGCCCTTGGCTTTCAGTTCCACACCATTGGCATTGACCAGAATGGTCGATGATAAATACTCGGCCGGAGTCATCTGACAGGCCACAAACTGACGCCAGATTAAATCGTATAAACGCTGGGCATCACGCTCGACACCAGCCAGGCTGTCGCCTTTCAGACCGACATTGGATGGACGAATCGCTTCGTGAGCCTCTTGCGCGCCGGCTTTGTTGCCGTAGCGGTTTGGCTTGGCCGGTAAATATTTTTGGCCATACTCGGATTCAATATGCGTACGCACCATATTCACGGCGTCATCACTCAGGAACGTTGAGTCGGTACGCATATAGGTAATAAAACCGGCTTCATACAGACGCTGTGCCAACATCATGGTTTTCTTGACCGAGAAACCTAGACGGGTACTGGCCGCCTGTTGCAGCGTTGAGGTGATATACGGCGCACTCGGATTCACCTTGGTCGGCTTGTCTTCACGTGCAGCCACCGTATAGTCTGCATCTTTAATCAGGTTCAGCAAGGCATCGGTTTCAGCCTTGTTACGCAGCTTTAGGGTCTTGCCATTTTGCTTGACTGCTTCCAGACGAATATCATCTTGTGCAGATTTGGTATCGGCAAATACCTGCCAGTATTCTTCCGGAATGAAGGCACGAATTTCACGTTCACGCTCTACCACCAGTTTGACGGCTACTGACTGGACACGACCGGCTGACAGACCACGGGCAATTTTTTCCCACAGCAATGGCGAAATCATAAAGCCAACCACACGGTCCAGGAAACGGCGCGCCTGCTGCGCATTGACTTTATTGGTGTCTAGACGTGCCGGATGCTTAAAGGCTTCCTGAATGGCATTTTTGGTAATTTCGTTAAATACCACACGCTGATAACGCGCATCATCACCGCCAATGACTTCTTTTAAATGCCAGGCAATGGCTTCCCCTTCACGGTCCAAATCCGTTGCCAGATAGACTTCATCGACCTGCGATGCCAGTTTTTTCAATTCAGCAACAACATTTTCCTTGCCCGGTAGCACTTCATACTGGGCTTTCCAGCCATGCTCCGGGTCTACCCCCATGCGGTTGACCAAGGCCTGCTGAGCTTTTTCTGCTTTTTGTGCTTCGGTCAGTTTGGCACGTGTGGTGGTTTTCTTTTCTGTACTTTTACTGGCGCCTGTAGGCAAATCACGCACGTGACCGACCGACGACTTTACAATGTAATTCGAACCGAGGTATTTGTTGATTGTTTTCGCTTTTGCAGGCGACTCCACAATCACCAAGGCACGCTTAGCGCCATCGGCAGATTTTGCTGTAGTGCTTTTCGATGTGGAGCGAGGAGCGTTCGCCATAGTTAACCGTAGTTCCTGTGAAAATGTTTTAAATTAAAGTTCAGCCAAAGAATGTAAATATGCCTTGATGTCATCCAGTTGGGTGGCTTTCAGATCAGCTTCTTCATCCCAATAGAGTCCTACACAGTTTGCCTGCATATCAATAGCATAAATGCCCTTTAATGCAACGGGTGTATGATTAAATTTTTCCTCACCATGCACCAGTTCAAGCTGCTGATCGACCACCCGGGCGCGCATTAACGGCAAGCGGGCCTCTGGAATCAGTACGCTATAATAGGCCACCATACTGGCACGGCTTTCTGTGGCCATCGGAATTTTGGTCCAGTCCGGCGCAGCCACCAGACGCGGATGCAGGCCCATCTTGCGGGCTTTTTCACGCATCAGGCCGAGGGCTTTTTCTCTTGGACTGACACGCAAACCAAAAATCGAGCCCAGCACAAAAATGATGATGGCCAGTGCCACCCAAATTCCAGTATTTTCCATAGCTCAACCTTTATGTTCTTTTATTAGAGTTGCATAAGCGCCATATAAAACGCAAGTTTGCACGATAAAATTAATTCAGGAACATTTCGTGGCTATAGACCACTTCATGCCCGTTCCAGTAGATATAGCCTTTTTCCAGCAGTTCCTTGAGCAATAACCGCACGTCGGACTGGGGAAACATCTGTTCTAACAGGTCACGCAAGGCATAAATATCTTTGGGTTTATCGGCTTTCAGTTCGCGCAGTTTACGCGCCACTTCCAGCTGTACCGGATCAATCTGGTCAAAATTTTTAAACAGCGGCTGCTGCGCACTTTGAATCGGCGCGGCGACAGAGTCCTGTTCAATAACAGGAGCAGCTCCGCTTTCTGTCGACTGTAACTGTTTTAAGGCCTGATCCAGACTGCTGGCCACCGGTGTTTTTTCAGCAGAGGCATTTAAATCCAGCTGAATCCACTGTTTCAGCACCTTCTTGCGAAAGGCAATTTGCTCATCATAACGCTTGATAATTTTCAGATTAATTAACAAACCGACCAGACGCTGGGCTTTTTCCGGCACCACCTGCAAAATATTGCTGAGAGAGTTTTTCAGCTTCTCGACCGTATTCGGTTTACCGCTCATTTTTGCCAGAGCATCACAGTATTTTTTGACCAGTTGCAAATACGGTTTTTGCTGGATGGTGGCAATACTCGGCAAGCTGTATTTTGGCGTATGAAGTGGCTGCGCCGCATCTTCTGGCTGAATTAGAATCAGATGGGCACTGATATTCGAGGCCTGTAGCATCTGCACCAGTATATCGCTGCTGTCCTGGGCCGAAATAATTTCGACATGGCTATCCGGCTCAAGTAATGCCATTAACTGCCCGACCACCACGGCATATTCAAACTCTTTATGGGGCGCTTCCGGAGTGTCCAGCACCACCACCTGAGCGCTGTTCATCCAGCTGGCCAGTTCAGTCAGGTCATCCAGCGCGTACTCAAAGCGTCCGGCACAGTTAAACAGGTAGAGCGTTGAATAATGCTGCAGAATATCGCGCAGCAGTTGTGCTGTAGGCATATTCTGTTCAAGATCTAAAAGTACAACTTTTTGGGTCATGACAAAAAATAAAGGATCTGAGAGCCGAAAGTGGGCATTAGAGCCGGAAGTGAGATAAAGGTCAAATTTTTTTATTGCGGCGCTGTGATCGCTGCCTCAAAAGCGACTGGAGCTAAACCGCCCCACTAGCCCCCCGCTTTATATAGATACCTCAACATAAAACCCGCATTCAGGCTGCGGGTGTATTCATAGATTGTGCGGGATGCTCTAGCAATTGACAGATTAATAATGCGGCGGAATATTGGTCAGCGGATCGAAGGGAGCAATGCCTTCTGACAGGTCAGCCGACTCAACCCGTTGATAAAGCAGCTGCATTTGTTTCTTGAGGTCGGCAATTTCCAGATTCTGTTTAGTCACCTGCTCATTCAGCTGTTCAACTAAATCATCTAAAAATGCAATTCGGACTTGCAAATCTTCAATGGGTGCGGAAAATGACGCCTGATCATTTAGATTTTGTTGTTTAGTCATTTTAAATCCTCATTTGAGATTTTTCAGGAAACACTATGGCCTATATTACCCTAAGGGATGTCCAGCTCGCGTTTGGTGGACCCGCCCTGCTCGACGGCGCGAACTTTACTCTTGAACGTGGCGAACGAGTGTGTTTGATCGGCCGTAATGGTGAAGGTAAGTCTACCTTACTTAAACTGATTGAAGGAAGCTTACTGCCCGATGCCGGCGAAGTCTCGATTCAAAATGGCTTAACCGTGTCCATGCTCACCCAGGATGTCCCGATGGATTCGGGCAAGGTTGCCGATATTGTCGCCGATGGTGCCGGTGAAGCAGCAGAAGTCTTGCGTGCCTATCATGCCGCCAATGATGCCTGCGTACTGGGCGATATGGCCGCCTGCGAGCGCATGGGTGAACTGCAACACAAACTGGATCAGCTTGATGGCTGGGCACTGGAAAACAAGGTCAACTCTATTTTAAGCAAAATGGGGCTGGACCCGAATGCCGATCTGGCAGATCTTTCCGGTGGCCGTAAACGCCGCGTGCTGCTGGCCCGTGCCCTGCTGACCCAACCGGACATCCTGTTACTGGATGAGCCGACTAACCATCTCGATGTTGAAAGTATCGAATGGCTGGAAAAATTCCTGCTCGATCAGAACAACCTGACCTTATTGTTTATTTCGCACGACCGGACCTTTGTCGACAGTCTGGCAACCCGTATTGTCGAACTGGATCGCGGGATTCTGCGCAGTTATGAAGGCAACTATTCGCGCTATCTGGATCTCAAAGCCCAGCAGCTGGAAGCAGAAGAAAAACAGAATGCTCTGTTTGAGAAAAAACTGGCCGAAGAAGAAGCCTGGATCCGTCAGGGCATTAAAGCGCGTCGTACCCGCAACGAAGGTCGTGTTCGTGCCCTGAAAGCCTTACGCGAAGAATCCAAAGCGCGTCGCTTCCAGCAAGGCAAAGTCAACATGGGGGTACAGGAAGCTGCGCGTTCAGGTAAACTGGTCTTTGATATTGAGCATCTGGGCGTCAGCTATGATGGCAAGCCGCTAATCAAAGACTTCTCGGCCATTGTCATGCGTGGCGACCGGATTGGTCTGGTTGGAGATAACGGGGTCGGTAAAACCACCCTGATTAAAGCCATTTTGGATGAAGTGGAACACAGCGGTACCGTTAAAATTGGCACCCAACTGGAAATTGCCTATTTTGATCAGCTGCGTAACCAGCTGGATTTGGAAAAATCGGTCAAGGACAACGTTTCTGAAGGTTCTGACTTTGTTGATGTCAATGGACAGCGCCGTCATATCTACAGCTATCTGCAAGACTTCCTGTTTAACCCGGAACGTGCGCGTACCCCGGTCAAAGCCTTGTCCGGCGGTGAACGTAACCGCGTGCTACTGGCCAAACTCTTGCTGAAACCATCCAATTTAATTGTGATGGATGAGCCGACCAACGATCTGGATATGGTCACGCTGGAACTGCTGGAAGAAATGCTGGCTGAATACAAAGGCACCTTGCTGCTAATTTCGCATGACCGTGCCTTTATGGACAACGTGGTTACCTCGACCTGGGTGTTTGATGGCAAAGGCCATATTGAAGAATATGTCGGCGGCTATCAGGACTATTTACAGCAGCGTCCGGATCAAACCGTGGTTGACCAGAAAATGGCGGTGAAAAAAGCCCAGGCCAAGGCAGAAGCAGCAAAAGTAGAAGCTGCTCCGGCGCCTGTGAAAAAGAAACTCAGCTATAAAGATCAGCGTGAGCTGGACCAGCTACCGGCTGAAATTGAAGCGCTGGAAGCAGAACAGGCTGCACTGTCAGAAAAACTGGCTGATGGTTCCTGGTTTGTATCCGATGCCGAAGCTGCAACCCAAGCCTCGCAGCGTCTGGCAGAAATTGAAGAGATTCTGCTGGAAAAACTGGAACGCTGGGATGAGCTGGAAAATATGAGCAAAGGCAGTTAATTCACCCGCTTCACAGCATCTGCCGGACAGCGGCAGATGCTTTTCATCTTCAAAATCGTTCATGCTACACTGCATTTAACCTTCATTTTAAAACGTCACTATGCCGCAACCGCAAGATTATCAACCTGGTGAATTTCAATGGTCCTTTCTGCTACCGAAATACTGGAGCATCTGGATCGGTATTATCTTCCTGATGATTTTGGCAATCTTGCCGTGGGCCATTCAGTACCGTTTAGGCCAGTGGCTGGGCCAGCTGGCGTTTCGCTATCTGCATTCACGCCGTAAAACCACTGTCCGCAATCTGGAGCTGTGCTTTCCAGAATGGTCTGCGCAAGAGGTGCAGGACAACGCGCGCCAGGTTTTTGTTGACCAGATGATTGGCGTATTTGAAACCCTAAATGCCTGGTATAGCCCGAAATGGTTCCAGGGCCGGGTCAGTATTGAAGGTCTGGAATATATTCAGCAGGCGCAAGCGGAAGGCAAAGGCGTCTTGTTGCTGGGCACCCACTCGACCCTGCTTGATGCCGGCGGCTATTTATGTGCCCAGTATTTTGAACCCGATGTGGTCTATCGTCCGCAGAACAATCCGCTGTTAGATATGCTGATTTACCGCTGCCGGGCCACCATTTATGCCCATCAGATTGACCATGATGATATGCGTGGTCTGGTACGTAACCTGAAAAATGGCCATGCCATCTGGTACAGTCCGGATCAGGATTTTGGTCTGAAACAAGGCGTAATGGCGCCATTCTTTGGCGTGCCGGCAGCCACCGTGACTGCGCATCGTCGTTTACTGAAAATGACCAAAGCCGCCGCAATTCCGCTGTATTTCTACCGCCATGGTGATCTTAAAAATCCGAAATATCATGTCTTGATTGAGCCACCGGTTGAGCGTTTACCAAGTGAGGATGAAGTCGATGATGCGACGCGTGTTAATTTGATTATTGAACGTCAGCTGCGCATCGCGCCGACTCAATATATGTGGTTTCATCGCCGTTTTAAGACCCGTCCACAAGGCTATGAGCAGCTGTACTAAGCAATACAGCTGTATTAAGCCAATCTTTCTGCGAGTCAAATACCATATGCTGATCAAAATACCAGGACACGACAGCCCATAAAGTTAAACCCGAGTTCTGCATCCTGCAAAACTCGGGCTTATGAGGTTGTGCTTTCAAAACTTTTTTGTTGTTATCTCTGGCTTTCCATTCCTGCATCATCTCCATGATGACAATCCACCGGCTTCAACTTCCTTAACGGGACTCTCCTTTCCCAACTCCATCTGCCGATATGCTTAGAATACGCAGCTTGCTCGGTTTCAGCTATTGGCCATCGGCCTAAATCTGTGTAAGCCATTTCTTACACTTTTCCTCAAATTTCATGGCGTCTTACTGCCCTGCTTATAATCCTGAGCCAAATCATCGGTCACGATTTTTTCTTCCCGCTCGGCTTTTTCAATGCCTTCCTGAATCGCCTCCTGCGCTTCTTCGTCATCGGCTTCAGTCTGTTCCAGCTCTTCCTGAATGTGCTCAAACACCCGACCGGTCTGTAATACCACATAGACCGGAAAATGATCTGAGCCCATATGTGGCAGCCGCTTCATCTCCACCAGGGCAAAATCGGTACTGTGAAACACATGGTCCAGCGACCAGCGCAATAAGGGATAATCGGCATGGAAAGTATTGACATAATGCCGGCCGACGCGCGGGTCCAGCAGGCCACTGATGCGCTGAAACAGGCGGGTGGTACGTGACCAGGCCACATCATTCAGGTCGCCCATCACAATACAGCTTTCATCCAGATCTTTAATCTGATCGCCGACAATTAATAGCTCGGCATCACGCAGGGTCGAATCTTTGGCTTCAGTCGGACTCGGCGGTTTTGGATGCAGACAGTACAGCTGCACCGGCTGGCCTGAACGCAGGATGACCGTGGTATGAATTGACGGAATTTCATCACTAAGGATAAATTTCACTTCGGTTTCTTTTAAGGGCAGGCGGCTATAGAGATGCATACCATATAAATTGTCCAGCGGCACCGGCACGCGATAAGGATAATCCGGTTCAATCACCGCCAGCTGCTGCTGCCAGACCGTATCGGTTTCCAGTGTCAGTACCAAATCGGGCTGGTATTTCCGGATTTCAGCAATGAGCAGGTGATATTTCTGGTTGGTGGTCAATACATTGGAAACTATTAACGAAATTTGCTGATCAGGGTTCAGCTGCTCCGGCTTGACCTTTTTGACCTGCTTTTTCCAGATAAAGGTATAAGGCAGCACCATTTTCAGCTGGTACGCCAGAGCGGCAATCAGACCGGTTAAAATCACATAGCGCGGCGTATCCCAGGCCGCATCCCACAGCAGCATCAGCACAAAGGCCACAATCCCCAGCATCAGAACCTGCAATCTGGGAAAATCGGCACCTCGAAACCACCATTCATCGCGCGGAATCAGCGACCAGAAGCTGATCCAGATGACGAAAATGGCCAGCATTTCCACCCAAATCATATGCACCTACTTAGAAAGTTCATTTTTCTCGTTTTTTTTTAAATAGAAATCTAACGTTATCAATTTTGTATGTAACACAAACAAGTTATTTCACTCAATAATAATGATGTTTTGATTATGTAGAGCTTGCAGTTGTGTCCCCTTTTGATACACTCATACTCCTTTTTGTTTTTTTACGCACCGAGGCAAAGTGACATGAAAGTAGGTCTGGTCGGTTGGCGCGGGATGGTAGGTTCCGTCCTTATGCAACGTATGGTTGAAGAGAATGATTTTGCTCATTTTGAGCCATTTTATTTCTCTACCAGTAATGCCGGTGGTGAAGCACCAGCGTTTGGCGGTAAAACTGCCCCAGCACTTATGGATGCAACGGACATTAACAGTCTGAAGCAAATGGATGTCATTATTACCTGTCAAGGTGGCGACTATACCTCAGACGTGTTCCCGAAACTGAAAGCTGAAGGCTGGAACGGTTACTGGATTGATGCAGCATCTACCCTGCGTATGGATGATGAAGCGATTATCGTGCTTGATCCGGTGAACATGAACGTGATTAAAGACGGTCTGGTGAAAGGCACCAAAACATTTGTGGGCGGTAACTGTACGGTTTCACTCATGTTGATGGGCTTAGGCGGTCTGTTCCAGAACAATCTGGTGGAATGGGCAACCTCGATGACGTATCAGGCTGCTTCTGGTGCAGGCGCGCAAAACATGCGTGAACTGATCACCGGTATGGGCTACCTGTATAACAACACCAAAGAACTGCTGGATGACCCACGTTCTCCAATTCTGGACATCGACTCTAAAATTGCTGAACTGCAACGTGGCGAAGGTTTCCCGTCAGCCAACTTCGGTGTACCGCTTGCTGGCTCTTTAATTCCATACATCGACAAACAGCTGGAAAATGGCCAGTCGAAAGAAGAATGGAAAGGTCAGTCTGAAACCAACAAGATTTTAGGCAACCAGCAAATCGTACCAATTGATGGTCACTGTGTCCGTATTGGTGCCATGCGTTGTCACTCTCAGGCCCTTACCCTGAAACTGCGTAAAGATGTACCTCTGGATGAAATCGAAGATATCATCGCCAGCGCCAATGACTGGTCGAAAGTGGTACCAAATACCCGTGAAGCCTCAATGACAGATTTAACGCCTGTTGCAGTAACCGGTACCTTAACTGTTCCTGTGGGCCGTTTACGCAAGCTGAACATGGGTAAAGAATACCTGGGCGCGTTCACCGTCGGTGACCAGTTGCTTTGGGGTGCGGCAGAACCATTACGCCGTATGCTACGCATCTTAATTGACTATAAAAACGCGTAAGCCTTTTAAGCAAAAGTAAATTACAAAAAGCCGATCTGAAAAGATCGGCTTTTTATGTAACTAGCCTGTAAATATTTTACAATCGACTTACAACTCGCTAATCTATTCTTTTCGCTATGCGATAAATGACCGAGCTAACGATTAAGATGACCGTATATAACAAATTAAAGATCGCGATTTTAGCTATTCTTGCCTCACAACATATTCATGCGATTAATGTCGATCCTGTTCAGATTCAGTCAGCACCTGGGGAATTGCTGTATGCTGAAATGAACTTCCGTCAGTCCAATGTCAATGCGCCGATTGAAGTCAGTCTGGCCTCGGCAGAAGACTTGATGGCCATTGGTGCCAGCCATCGTCCACCGGGTCATTTAAACTTCTTTACCCGACGTGATGGTGCTGGCAACGGGGTCATTACCATTACCTCTTCTCGGCCACTGACCGATACCGAATTGAATATTGTGGTCAAAATTCGTGAAGGCTCGGCCACGCGTTTACAGCATATTAAAACCTCACTAAAACGTAGTACCCTGGCAGAACAACGCGCGCAGCTGCAACCGAAAGAGCAGCCGCTAACCCCGGTTATGGTCGTGAATGAACGGGACATTGCCTTAAACTTGCCGACCAGTACCGCCTATACCACAGCCACCACTGCATCTACCAGCACCACGCGCAGTGTAGAAGCACCCTTGGCGATTCAAGCCAGCCCGCCACCGGCTTTAAGTCCATCAACTACAGCAACTGTCAGCGCAGCAGCACAGCCGGCTGCAAGCCCTGTGTCAGCGGTTACGCCATCGACTTCGGCGACATCAGCTCAACCGGCCTCTACACATAACGCGGGCAACACAGCTGCCGTAAATACAGCTGCTCCGGTTTCAGCAGACCCACTGGTCAAGAAATATGCCGAGCAGTTAAAAGCGCAGCAACAGCAAGCACCGGCAAAGCCGGCACCAGTTACAGCACCCAAAGCACCTGCTCCATCTGCGCCAGCATCAACCACAGCACGGCATGTGGTGCAATCCAATGAATCGCTATGGGCGATTGCCTCACGTATTGCCACAGAGAACCAGCAGCCGGTCGGCGAAGTGATGCAACAGATTAAAGCCCACAATGAACATGCCTTTATTCAGGGCGATGCCAACCGTTTACGCCGCGGTGCCACCTTGAATTTACAGGCCGTCAGCAGCGGGCAAAAAGCCGCGAAAAAGACCGTGCCAATCCCAGCAACCCAGCCTTCACGCCAGTCTGGCAAGGCCAAATACCGGATCAGTCAGGCCGAAATGAGCCTGGTGGCAGAAAATCAGCAAGATTCTGCCCAAGGTTCTGCCAAAAAGAACACACAAAGCGCGCAAACCTCAGAAGAGTTGTCACTAAAAGTTATGACAGCGCGTGAGAAAACCGTTAAATTACAGAGAAACGTAACACAGTTAGAATTGGCATTAAGTCAGAAGGATCAAAGAATTCAATTACTCAATGCGCGTCTTGCTGAATTGCAACAACAGTTGAAAAAGCAACAAGCCGAAAATAAGCCAAAACTCTAACGTATTACTCAACATGATTTTTTCAGGAGAGATGGTTTATTCCTCTCTGCCTAAGGGGTAGCAACATGCTGATTTATGTGATTCCATTTATTTTGTTACTGGTCATCGCGCTGGTGTTAAAAAAGCGTGAAGCCAATAAAGAATCCGAACCAGCAGCAAAAAAACCGGCTGCAGCCAGTAAAACCAAGGCCAAGAAAAGCACCACTACGAAGAAAACTACGGTCAAAACTGCCGTAGTGGCTGAGCCTGTTGCCGAACCACAAGGAAGCACACCACTTCCGGCAGATTTACGCCAGACCATTGAGACCCAGATTCGTGACCGTAACTTTTTCTCGGCCGAAGCGCAGATTAATCAGGCGCTGAAACGTGACCCGTCGTTGCATGAACTGTATCTGCTATTACTGGACGTGCATCTGACCCAAAAAGATGAATTTGCCACCCGCCAATTGCTGGATCATCTGAAGAACCTGGGACTGGAAGATATTCTGACTCAGGCCAATGCCAAGGTAGATGCGCAAAAAGCCCCGCAGGCCAAAGAAGAACTTATTGAATTTACCCCAGCAACGCCTGCAGCAGTTCAAGCCACACCTGCTGAAAAAGCCCAAACTACCGCAGATTTTGATGCACTGATTCAATCCAGCAGTTCAAGCGCAGCTAGCACGTCATTTGACCAGCTACAACAGTCACTCAAAACTGAAACGCCTGCCGAAGCAAAAACAGAGGAATTGCCAGCACTGGATCTGGAATTTACCCCAAGCACTCCGGCTGCGCCTGTTAACACCCCTGCGCCAGCAAAAGCAGAAGAGGTTCAGCCTCTTGAATTTAATCTGTCTTTTGACTCGGCTGCCAGCACCCAAGTGGCTGCACCGGTAACACCGATTGAGCCAGTGACTCCGGCTGCACAAGAACCTCAGGCACTGGATTTCTCGTTTGAGCTGGAAAAGACTGCAACTGAAACCACACCGGCCGTCACCCCCCCACCTGCGGAAGAAAAATCAGACTTTAGTTTTGACTTCTCGATCAGTCCTACACCGGTGGCTGAACAGCTGGTAGAGCCTGCAGTTACCGCACCAGCAGACACTGCACCGCTATTCCAGTTTGACTTAGATAGCGCACCAACCATTGAAGCGACACCAGCAGCACCTGAAGCACCAATGGTTGAAGAGCCCGCTATTGCTGCGGTGGCGGCAACTGCAGTGGATCCGCATGATCCACTGATTCAGTCCTTCCCGGAACTGGGCGAAGTCAATGAAATCCAGCTGAATCTGGATCTGGCTCAGCAATATATTGAGCTGGGTGCCTATGATGCAGCCCGTGCCCTGCTGGCAGAAAAAGAAGCAAACTATTCTGCAGCACAGCAGCAACACGCCACGAAGTTACTCAATCAAATAGCTTCTTGAAGCAAATCTCACTAAGATAAAGCAGTCATCCTTGGCTGCTTTTTTTATGATGAAAAAAATTGCATTAATTTATATGGGCGGTACCTTTGGCTGTGTCGGCGAGCCACTCAGCCCCATGCCTGCAGAACAGTTTCTTCCCCAGCTGCGCCATGTGCTACCGCTACATCTGTCGGTGGAATGTTTTGTGGCACCGGTGATTCAGGACAGTAGCCGCTGTACCGCGACCGACTGGTTACGTCTGGTGCAGTTTATCCAGCAGCTGCAGTTACAACAGTTTCAGCATTTTGTCATCATTCATGGTACCGATACTTTAAGCTATGCCAGTGCCGTGCTGGCACACTTTATCGCGCAGTCTGCACATGTGGTGCTGACTGGCAGCCAGTATCCACTGCTGACCATAGATGGACAGAACACCCGTGACTTCAGTGATGCGCTGGATAACCTGAATTTTGCCCTGGAATCAGTGCTGCAATTGCCGGTTGGCGTGTATCTGGCGTTTCATCATCAATGTTTCCATGGTCGCAGCGCCTTAAAATGCCACACCACTGAATTAGATGCTTTTCAGGGTCAGGCCGCCAGCAGTGCTTTACATCAAAAAGAACAAGCCGCCTACTTGGTACAGGCTGCAGATCTGGACAAAGCACAACACTTCAACTGTATGAGTGTGATGATGCAGCCGATTGGTTTAGAGCAGCAGCTCGCCAATTTGAAACTGATCGCCCAGCAGCCACCGCATTGCCTGATTTTACAAGGCTTTGGTACTGGTAATCTGGCTGTAAATGAAACACTCCTGACGTTGCTACAGTCCTTACAGACGCAAGATTGTGCCGTGATTCTGACCACTCAAGTGCCATTTGGCCCATTGGATCAGCGTTATGCGATCAGCAGCTGGATCCAGAACAGTAAAATTTTAGTCAATGATGGCTTTGGACATGCAGATCTGTATGCAAAAGCATTAAAAATGTATTTACAATACCCGCGCAGAGAACAATGGCAACAGCATTGGTATGACTAAGGCCAATTTGAGGTGAATATGCAACGTTTTGCGGTCGGGATTGAATTTTGTGGTATTCGCTACCGGGGCTGGCAAACCCAGCAACCAGGCGTCCCGAGCGTGCAGGAAACGCTGGAAAAAGTCCTCTCTAAAATTGCCGATGAACCGATTATTCTGCATGGCGCTGGCCGTACCGATGCCGGCGTGCATGCCACCAACATGGTGGCACATTTCGACACGGCCGCCATTCGCCCTGAGCGCGGCTGGCTGATGGGTGCCAATAGCCAGTTACCCAAAGATATTGCGATTCAGTGGATTAAAGCCATGGACATGGATTTTCATGCCCGCTTTAAGGCCTGTGCGCGCCGCTACCGTTATGTGGTGTATAACCATCCACAGCGCCCGGCCCTGCTGCATAAACAGGTCACCCATGCCTACTATGCGCTGGATGTCGACAAGATGATTGCTGCCGCGCAAAAATTTGAAGGTACGCATAATTTTGAAAGTTTCCGTGCCGCGGCCTGTCAATCCAATCAGCCGGTCCGGACCGTCAGTCATTGCCGCCTGATCCGTCATGGGCATTATTTGGTGCTCGATATTCAGGCCGATGGTTTCCTGCATCATATGGTGCGGAATATCATGGGCTGTCTGCTGGAAATTGGACAAGGCATGTATGATATTGAGCATATTGATACGATTTTTGCCGCACAGGATCGTAAAGCGGCTGGCATTACCGCTCCACCCGATGGCCTGTATTTTATTCAGGCGCACTATCCAGAGCAGTTTGACTTGCCTCAAGTACCTTTAGGTCCGCATTGGCTGAATATGCCCGAATAATTGTATTCCGCCCTATCTCCCTTTTACTCAGGGAGTGGTTTCATTCTTGCCACTCCAAGCTTTAAAAACGAAAGTCACCCTTGCATCAAGCGGCAACTCTAAAAAAATCCCCCTTTAATCAAGGGGGACTGCGGAGATGCTTAACGCTGTTTACGTTTCCGGTACTCGACCGGTGTTTCATTGGTCCAGCGTTTAAAAGCCCGGTAAAAGGTGCTCGGTTCAGAAAATCCGGTCAGATACACAATCCGCTCCACGCTTTCATTGGTATTGGCCAGCAGTTTTTTAGCCAGACGGCAACGATAATCCGAGAGAATCTGCTGGAAACTGGTATTGGCCTCACTCAGCTGGGTGCGTAAACGACGCGGCGTGATATTCAGCTGCGCTGCCACGGTTTCCAATGTGGTTTCCCCACTTTCTAGGGTCGACCCAATCGCCCGGCGTACTTCACCGACCAGATCATAACGCGCCAGTTCCTGCAGCTTCTCCAGCGCCAGCTGCTCATGTAACTGCAACAGCTCCGGCTCGGCCTGCCACAGCGGATATTCTAAAATAGAGGGATCGAAATACAGTCGTGTTTCATTCTGCCCCAGACTGACCGGGCACTCATAGACCCGGAAATATTCATCATCGGCAGCGCCCTGCTGGAAATTAAAGTCGATATACAGCGGCTGGAATTTGCCTTCGGTAATAAACTTGAAGAAACGCAAAATGCCCGACATGGCACATTCAGAAAAGTGACGATTGACAATATTGTCAGCCCACGGCTGTTGACCATTGGTTAAATAACAGCGGTCATCTTCAATCACCAGTTTGGCATCAAAGGCATCACTGATTAAACGCTGATAGGCCAGCGCCCGTTTTAAACCTTCACCAAAATTTTCCGAAGAAATAAACAGATGCTCAATCACCTGACCACGATAGAGGGGCAAATGTTCACCCAGATGCAAACCAATATCCGGATCACGGCTGACTTCTTCTGCCGCTACCCAAAACGCATACTGCGCGCCCAAAGGCGTACGATCATTGGCCTCAACCTGATTAAGTGCGACACCTGCTTTTGTTAATATTTCTTCGGTTGGCAAACCGGCACGACGAATCGCTTGGTAGCCTAATCGCAATACAACCGATGCATCAGTTAGCTGACCCACGCAAAGACCTTCCTTGTATGTTCTTCATTTATACTTAAAAAGATTGATTTTAGATTAACTGTGATTGACCAAACTGACAACCATCCACCACGTTTTTTTGTAGAAAAAATTTAAATGTTTTGTTCGCTTATTTTACTGACAGATGATTCATCTGCGGCGGGTTTCACCTTGATTTTTTCAAAAAAATTGACTATAATTTGCGCCTTTCCAATTTGATCATCAGGTAGGCTATGGCCAATAAAGAGGAACTCATCGAGTTCGAAGGCGTTGTCACCGAAACGCTTCCTAATACTATGTTCCGTGTACGTTTAGAAAACGGTCACGAGGTGATTGCCCATATTTCAGGTAAAATGCGCAAGCACTATATTCGCATTTTAACTGGCGACAGCGTGAAAGTTGAAATGACGCCTTATGACTTAACGAAAGGTCGTATTACCTATCGTGCACGCTAAGTTTTAGCGCAAGCAAAAAGCCACCTTCAACAGTGGCTTTTTTATTGGCTGCTGATGCTGCGTAATAGCGAAAAATGGCGTCAAGATCTGCCGCTTATCGAATATACACATATTTTTAGGCTGTCCTTGCCTAGAATGAAGTTTTATTCAATGGAGATCGCGCATGTTTGTCTCTCGCTCCGTTGCTTTGGCGCTCCTCGCGTTCAGTCTCTCCGCTTGTGTAACCACGCCGTCCAGTACCCGAGCTGAACGTGATGCCTATCTGGCCCAATTTGTCGGCCAGTCCAGCCAGCAGATTCGCCAGCAGCTCGATTTAAGCCTGCTCGGTTACGAACAGGTCAGTTCACCACAAATCAGCCCACAGGCGCTCACCTACACCGTTATACGCCCAATCAGCATTCCGATTCCTGTAGCGAATGCCCCGGCCACCGGTCCAGCCCATATTCCAGCGCCCATTGGCCCAGCCAACAGCTATGATGTTAACCTGCACTGCCAGATTGTGTTCCGGCTGGAACAGAATATTGCCCACTCTGTGCACTATACCGGTCGCACCTGTTAAGCGCTGAATCTAGACCTAGCTATTCAATAGCCATAAAAAAACGCAGCCTGCAGCTGCGTTTTTTGATTTGCTGTCGAGACTTAGCCCAATGCCGCAACCACAGCCTGACCCATTTCCTGAGTACCCACTTTATTCATGCCTTCAGACATGATGTCAGCCGTACGTAAACCTTGATCAAGCACATTGCCCACTGCATCTTCAATCGCTTTCGCGGCAGCTTCTTCACGGAAGGTATAACGCAGCATCATTGCCACAGACAAGATGGTCGCCAACGGGTTGGCAATGTTCTGGCCAGCGATGTCTGGTGCTGAACCATGACATGGCTCATACATACCTTTGCCATTTTCATCTAGCGACGCTGATGGCAACATGCCAATAGAACCGGTTAGCATTGCTGCTTCATCAGACAGGATGTCACCAAACAGGTTACCGGTTACCAGTACGTCAAACTGTTTTGGTGCACGTACCAATTGCATTGCCGCATTGTCGACATACATGTGTGACAGGTTGATTTCTGGATATTGTTCAGCGTGTAACTGGGTCACGGTCTGTTTCCACAGCTCAGTTACTTCCAGCACGTTGGCTTTGTCCACCGAGCAGACTTTACCACCACGCAGTTTGGCCATTTCAAAAGCCACTTTGGCAATACGCTTGATTTCTGATTCAGCATAGACGTCGGTGTTAAAGCCCTGTTTCTCGCCATTTTCCAGCTCGCGAATACCACGTGGCTGACCAAAGTAAATCCCACCCGTCAGTTCACGTACAATCAGGATATCCAGACCCGATACAATTTCCGGCTTTAAGCTAGACGCATCAGCCAGTTGCGGATACAGAATCGCTGGACGCAGGTTAGCAAACAGGTTTAATTCGCTACGTAATTTTAACAGGCCACGTTCCGGGCGGATCGAACGCTCAATCGTATCCCATTTTGGACCACCAACTGCACCGAGCAATAAAGCATCGGCTTTTTTCGCCTGTTCAGACGTCACATCCGGATAAGGTGAACCATGCGCATCAATCGCGGCACCACCTAACAATCCCTGTTCCCACGTCAAGCCCAGATTGAACTTTTCATTAACACGCGTAAGCACCTGCTCCGCTGCTGTGACGATTTCTGGGCCAATACCGTCACCGGCAAGAATCAAAATATGTTTTGACATGAGTTTTTCCATTTCCTGTAGCAGTCAACGACTGTGGAGACTAAATTTTCTGTTCCACAAATTCCCCCAGTCCATGTAAGACATTATAAGGTTTGCAGAAACGTCGAATAATTTTCTGGTTTTGTAAAAGATCCACACACAGCGGCTCTGGCGCCGAAACATTCAGCAGACTGCCTTTATGCTTGCTGCGGTCACGGTACATTTTAAAAGTGTACGTTTGACGCGGCTTAAACTGATGAATGACGTGCAGGGTTTCGGCCTGATCACGGGAAATCGGATAGAACCGGATCACCACTTCATGCTGTTTAGCTGGAACCGACAGATATAGCGGATTAGGCTGCCGTAATGAATCTGCCTGCAAGCGCACCAGTCCCTGCTTGATGGCTTCACGACTCAGACGCTGACTTTCAGCATCCATGATCATGACCCGGTTCAAGCGTTCAAACTCGCAATGCTCGGTACCTGAACAATAAATACGTGCATTGGATTGGGATGCCTGTGTCTCTTTTACCTGTTTTAGACGTGCTGTATCCCAGGTTTGACATGCTGTTAACAGCGTAGCCACTCCCCCCAATACAGCAAGCCGACGAAAAACCTTCAACATAGCCCGAGCCCAACCTCATCAAAAAGCAGAATATTTAAATTATTATGCCTTGAATGTTAACAAGAGTTCGACGCCCGTGCTATGCCTATTTACGAAATAACTTAAGCTTGAATTTCCGCAAACACCCACGGACGCGCGGCTTTGGTTTTCTCCTCATACGCGCGAATATCATCGGCATCTTGCAAGGTCAAACCAATATCATCCAGACCGTTTAACAGGCAATGCTTGCGGAATGGATCAACTTCAAACTTGAATGCTTCACCGTTTGGCGTACGGACTTCCTGTGCTTCAAGGTCAATAGTTAACTGATAACCTTCATTGGCTGCACATTCCTTAAATAGCTGATCAACCTGCGCTTCGGTTAAAATCACCGGTAACATGCCGTTTTTAAAGCAGTTATTAAAGAAGATATCCGCAAAACTTGGGGCAATCACCGTACGCAAACCGTATTCGCTTAAAGCCCACGGCGCATGCTCACGGCTGGAACCGCAACCAAAGTTGGCACGTGAAATTAAAATGCTGGCGCCCTGATAACGCGGCTGGTTCAAGACAAAATCTGGTTTTTTAGGACGGATTGAATTGTCCTGACCCGGATAGCCTTCATCTAAATAACGCAATTCATCAAACAGGTTGTCACCGAAACCGGTACGTTTGATTGATTTCAAGAACTGTTTTGGAATAATTAAATCGGTATCGACATTGGCACGGTCTAAAGGTGCAACGATACCCTGTTCAACGGTATAAGCTTTCATATTTATGTTCCAATGAATCCGTAGTCTCTCTCACATCCGCTCCAGCAAGGAGCGGCCTGGGATGAGGGCTTAAACTTAGAATGAACGAACATCCACAAAGTGACCGGCAATTGCCGCTGCTGCTGCCATGGCCGGGCTGACCAGATGGGTACGACCACCATTGCCCTGACGACCTTCAAAGTTACGGTTTGAGGTCGATGCACAGTGCTCGCCTGGCTGTAACTTGTCGGCATTCATGGCCAGACACATCGAGCAGCCAGGTTCACGCCATTCAAAACCGGCTTCCAGGAAGACCTTGTCCAAACCTTCTGCTTCTGCTTGCTGTTTCACCAAACCAGAACCCGGTACCACCATCGCCTGTTTAATGCTTGGCGCCACTTTACGGCCTTTAATCACGTCTGCCGCAGCACGGATATCTTCAATACGCGAGTTGGTGCATGAGCCAATAAAGACACGATCCAGCTGGATATCAGCCAAAGCCTGACCAGCAGTTAAGCCCATATATTGATAAGCACGGGTCCAGTCATTGCGCTGTACCTCATCTTTGGCCTGTTCCAACGTTGGAACTGCTTGAGAGACTGGAATCACCATTTCAGGAGAAGTCCCCCAAGATACTTGTGGTTCAATCTCTTCACCTTGTAATACCACAACGGTATCAAAGTGCGCATCTTCATCAGAATGCAAGGTATTCCAGTACGCCACAGCCTGATCCCATTGCTCGCCTTTTGGTGCATAAGGACGGTCTTTTACATATTCAATGGTTTTTTCATCAACCGCGACCATACCGACACGTGCACCGGCTTCAATTGCCATGTTACACACGGTCATACGGCCTTCAATCGACATATCACGGAACACCTGACCGCCAAATTCAATGGCATGGCCCGTACCACCTGCTGTACCAATTTTGGCAATAATCGCCAGCACCACGTCTTTCGGGGTCACGCCCTGACCCAACTGACCATCTACGCGTACCAGCATGTTTTTCATTTTCTTCTGAATTAAACATTGCGTGGCCAACACGTGCTCAACTTCTGAAGTTCCGATCCCGTGTGCCAGACAGCCAAAGGCACCATGGGTCGCGGTATGCGAGTCGCCACATACCACCGTCATTCCCGGCAAGGTTAAACCCTGCTCTGGTCCAACCACGTGAGCAATCCCCTGACGGATATCGTTAATATCAAATTCAACGATATTAAAAGTCTTACAGTTATCGTCTAAGGTTTGCACCTGAATACGCGAAGTATCATCTTCAATACCGGCTACGCCCTGCTCACGCTCTTTTTTCGAGGTCGGTACATTATGGTCCGGAGTCGCAATATTGGCACTTAAACGCCATGGCTGACGGCCAGCCAGTTGCAAACCTTCAAAGGCCTGTGGAGAGGTAACTTCATGCAACAAATGACGGTCGATGTACAATAAAGCCGAACCATCATCACGCTGTTTTACCAAGTGGTCATCCCACAATTTGTCATATAATGTTTTTGCTTTTTGGGTTTCGCCTGCCATGTCGATGTGCTCCACTGGACTGGGTAATTCTGTCATTAATTTCGATTATAACCACACAATTACATAAATCTAATTTATCATTTTTATCAGTTAAAAAACTTTATGGAATAAATATAATTGATTTTTGCTCAGATTAACATCTGATTAAAAATTCAATTTTCCGATTGAATTTTACAAAATATTCGTTTTTACAAATTAATTCGTACTGACTATGATGATGTTATCAGCACTGAATTGTAGATACGAGGAACATCATCATGGCGCATATTCAAAACTTTGTCGCAAACAACCAGCGAATGTTTAAAAAGACTTTTAGCTACTATGTGATGCACATTACGGTGGCCATGCTTGTCGGCTATTTCGTTACCGGCAGTCTGTGGATGGCCATTACCTTAAGCTTATTGGAACCAACAGTACAGGCGGTGGCCTATTTTATTCATGAACGCATGTGGGAAAAGAAAGCACAAGACGGCACAGAGGAAATCACCGCCTAGCCTATTTTTCGCTCGGTGTTCCTCCCAAAAGATCATCTTCAGGATGATCTTTTTTATTTTAATATAACTTAAATTACTGTTTTTAAAATATTTATATTCAAGTTATGGTTGTTGAACTTCAATTTATAGAAAAATAATCTTTGATTAATTCTAAAAATTTCTAAATAATAATTTTAAGCATAAAAAATCTTTATAGGTGATTGCGATGAATCTTGCAGCATTTGAAGCTTTTGTAAAAGTCATGGAAACCGGTTCGATTTCTCTGGCCGCCGATCAGCTGTTTATTACCCAGCCCGCAGTCACCAAACGGATTCATAGCCTGGAAGAATATTTTGGGGTCAAGCTGTTTGAGTCGGCCGGCCGTGGCGTGCAGGCAACCCATGCTGCGCATTCGCTGTTACCCAAAGTCAAAAACTGGCTAAATGAACTGGGCGATATTCATCATACTTTAAGCCATGAACAGGGCCAGGTGCAGGGTCGCCTGAAAATTGGCACCAGTCATCATATTGGCCTGCATCATCTGCCCGATCATTTGCGTCGCTATGTCCAGGATTTCCCCGATGTCACCTTAGATGTGCATTTTGTCGATTCGGAACAGGCGCATGAACAGGTGCTGGCCGGTGATCTGGAACTGGCCTTTTTAACCCTGCCGCCGCAAGGTGATGACCGGCTGCAATATGTCACCATCTGGAATGATCCGCTGGTGTTTGTAGCTGCGCCTTTTCATCCGCTGGCCCAGCAGAAAAGACTGAAGCTGGAAGATTTAACCCAGTTCCCGAGCCTGCTACCAGCAGCACAAACCTATACCAGCCAGATTACCCTGGCCGAGTTTGAAAAACAGGGCGTGAAGCCAAAAATCACCATGAGCAATAACCCGCTGGAATCCATCCGCATGCTGGTGTCGATTGGACTGGGCTGGTCAGTGTTACCGAAAACCCTGATTAATCAGGACTTGCAACAGCTGGATATTAATCTGGAAATGAACCGCCAGCTGGGCATGGTCTGGCATCCGGGACGCACACAGTCCAAAGCGGCGCAGGCGCTGGTTAACTTTATGCAGCAGCCGGACTAGGTTCATCGACCGGCCGCATCCTTCTGTACAGTTACTGAACAAAACAGCACGCTGCTCCAAATTGGCGTAATTTGAAAAGACAAGGTGCCCGTACAAGACACCAGGATCTTTATAAAAAATGATGCAGGAGCAGAGCGATGAACCAGACCACTTCCCCGCTTGCCTATTCCCCTTCGTTCAGTTCAGCCCAGGCGCTCCAGCAGCGCCTAGCCGGCAGTGCACAGCCTTTACAGCCCAGTCCACGGCTGGATGTCACACAAGCCGATACGCTACGTGCCACCCTCAAGCAATATTTTCTGCAAACCTTTGACTGTTATGAATCATTGTTTAGCTGCCTCAACGGCGATGAGGCCTTTTATCACAAGCCGATTGCGCTGCGCCATCCGCTGATTTTTTACTATGGCCATACCGCGACATTTTTCATTAACAAACTGCTGCTCAGCAAACTGATTGAACAGCGTATCAATCCACATTTTGAATCCATCTTTGCGGTGGGTGTGGATGAGATGAGCTGGGATGACCTGGATGACAGCCGTTATGACTGGCAGACACCCGCGCAGGTCAAACACTACCGCGATCAGGTGCGTGCCACGGTGCTGGAAATTATTGAAAAGGCACCGCTGAGCACGCCAATTGACTGGCAGCATTCGTGGTGGTCGATTCTGATGGGCATTGAACACGAGCGGATTCATCTGGAAACCTCCTCCGTGCTGATTCGCCAGCATGCCCTTGACTATGTCCAGACACAGCCACCATGGCGGCCAAATATCCTGACTAACACCGCACCAGAGAATGCGTTGCTTCCAGTGGCAGCCGGCCGGGTACAGCTCGGTAAGGAGCAGCACGACCCGGTTTACGGCTGGGACAATGAATATGGCCAATATCAGGCAGAGGTAGCGGCGTTTGCGGCCAGCCGCTATCTGGTCAGCAATCAGGAATTTCTGGCCTTTGTTGAA
Organism: Acinetobacter sp. C15; assembly: GCF_013420645.1. Classification (NCBI taxonomy): domain Bacteria; kingdom Pseudomonadati; phylum Pseudomonadota; class Gammaproteobacteria; order Moraxellales; family Moraxellaceae; genus Acinetobacter; species Acinetobacter sp. C15. The sequence continues at coordinate 42,514 of NZ_VOXR01000009.1, read as the reverse complement.
GATGCCGGCTATCAGAACGCAAACTATTGGGAAGATGAAGGCTGGCAATGGCGCAGCTTTGCCCAGGCCAAATATCCGACCTTCTGGCGTAAACACGGGCCGGACTGGTCACTCCGGCTGCTGACCGAAGAAGTACCAATGCCGTGGGACTGGCCGGCGGAGGTGAATTATCATGAGGCCAAAGCCTTTTGCCACTGGAAAGCGAAGCAAACTGGTCAGCCAGTACGACTGCCCACCGAAGAGGAATGGTATCGGCTGGTACAGCTGGCTGGCGTAAATGAGCCGTCTGCACCTGCCAATCTGGCGCTGGCCTATGGTGCTTCCTCCTGTCCGGTCAATACCTTCCCGCATGGCGATTTTTATGACCTGCGCGGTAATGTCTGGCAATGGACCGAAACCCCGATTTATCCATTTCCCGGTTTTGTGGTGCATCCGATTTATGATGATTTCAGCACCCCGACCTTTGATGGCCGGCATAATCTGCTCAAAGGCGGTTCCTGGATTTCTGCCGGCAATGAAGCCGAACTGGCCTCACGCTATGCCTTTCGCCGGCATTTTTTCCAGCATGCCGGTTTCCGTTATGTGGTTTCTGATAAGGAGCCGCTGGCGATTCAATCACAATATGAAACCGACCGGCTGGTGTCTGAATATCTGGAATTTCAGTATGGCCGTGAATATTTTGGCGTGGCCAATTTTGCCCAGACACTGGTGCAACTGGCCCTGACCCAGCTGGCCGACAGACCACGACGTAAAGCACTGGATATTGGCTGTGCTACCGGCCGCGCCAGCTTTGAACTGGCCCGTTATTTTGATGAAGTGGTCGGGATTGATTTTTCAGCGCGCTTTATCCAGAACGGCGTCAAACTGGCACAGGGCGAAACTCTGCATTACAGCATCTGCACCGAAGGTGAACTGGTGGATTATCATGCCTGTGATTTAGCCCAGCTTGGACTGGCGGAGGTCCGGGACAAAGTCCAGTTTTACCAGGGTGATGCCTGTAATCTTAAAGCGATTTTCAGAGGCTATGATTTTATTCTGGCAGCCAATTTAATCGACCGGCTGCATCATCCGGCGCAGTTTTTAAGCCAGATTCATACACGGCTGAATATGGGCGGCATTCTGATGCTCAGCTCACCCTATACCTGGATGGAAGAACACACTGTCCGCAGTGAATGGCTGGGTGGCTTTAAAAAAGATGGCGAAAACTGGAGCAGTCTGGATGGCTTAACAGCCTTGCTAGAGCCGCATTTCCGTTTAATGACTGAACCGCAGGACATCCCTTTTGTGATTCGGGAAACCCAGCGCAAGTTTCAGCATACCTATGCGCAGGTCAGCTTCTGGGAACGGACTGCCTAAATGGATAGAAAAGAAAGCGAAGGATCAGGCCAAATTCCGGATTTGGCCTGATGATCTGGAGATTTGAACGAACGATTTAACGGCGAGGCACAGAGTCTTCATGCAGCGCTTCATTTAGCTGGTCGACCGTAATGGCCCATTCCCCATCCGAGGCAATTTTTTCAGCTAAAAACTGACGTTGACCATCACTCCAGAATTCTGCATCCATAATATGAATTTCCGCCGCCAGTTGATGCTGGCCGATAAAATCTTGAATCGCCTGTTCGCTGGAGTCCAGGCCCAGTTGTTCAAACAGATTGGTCATTCTTGGTCGGGTTTGGCGCATGCGTGAATCTCCCTGTTGTTGTTCTTGTCTTCACCATAGCATATAAAACTGCAAATCCTAGTGCTGTTAAAAAAAATTCACCTTTTCATAAATTTGCAAGATAGATGACAACCAGCTCAGACAAAAAACAGGGCCAGTTATAGCGGCCCTGTCTGCTGATCTTGGTGTAGATGAACTGCGCTTTTATTCGGCAGCAATCGACCAGTCCTGAATCTCCCAGCCCTGCTCAACCGCCAAGGCTCGCAAACGATCATCCGGATTCACCGCAATAGCGTGGTCTGCATATTCCAGCAAGAAACGGTCATTAATTGAATCTGAATAGGCCCAGGATTCGGTCACCTCACGTCCGGCCAGCCACTGTTCCAGACGTACCAGTTTGCCCTGCTGATAACAGGCGGTATTGATCACTTTACCGGTATATTTGCCATCAACCACTTCAGCATTGGTGGCAATGATTTCGCTAATGCCAAATTCACGGAAAATTGGTGCAGTAATAAAATCCGAAGTCGCGGTAATACCGACCAGGGCATGTCCGGCCTCACGATGACGCTGAATCGCCTTAAAACCTTCCGGGCGCATTTGTGGACGAATCACTTTTTGCATAAACAACTCATGCAGTTCGGTCAGGTAGTGTGACTCGTGCTGGGTCAGAAATTCGAATACAAATTCGTTATAGGCAATCGGGTCAAGCTGGCCAGCTTTGTAATCTTCATAAAATTTGTCATTCATGGCGCGGTGATGAACCGGATCGACCAGACCTTCATTGACTAAAAACTCACCCCAGGAATGATCCGAATCTGTATTTAACAAGGTGTGATCGAGATCAAATAGCGCCAATTTCATGAAAATACTCGTAAAAACTGAAATTTAAGAAAAAATTTGTAAATCTATCTCCGCTAGTCGATAGAAATTCGTTAAGATCATAGCAATTTTAACATTTTTAAACTTTGCTTTTTTTCGTGTTGGATACAGAAATAAAAATCCCCGGAAGCAAAGGCATAATTTACAGAATATTTAGGTAGCCAAATGATCGACTCAGAAGGTTTCCGACCCAATGTCGGGATCATTTTGGCAAACGACTTTGGACAGGTTTTATGGGCAAAACGCATTGGACACAATGCATGGCAATTTCCACAAGGAGGTATCCAGCATGGAGAAACCCCTGAGCAGGCACTTTATCGTGAGCTGAGAGAAGAAGTTGGCTTACTGCCCGAACACGTTCAAATTATCGCACAAACGAAAGGTTGGCTGCGTTACCGTTTGCCGCACCGTTACATCCGGCCCGATTCCGATCCGGTATGTATTGGTCAAAAACAGAAATGGTTTTTACTCAAACTCACGGCCTCGGCCCAGTTGATTCAGCTCAACCTGTCCGATCCGCCCGAGTTTGATCAATGGCAGTGGGTCAGTTACTGGTACCCACTGGGTCAGGTCGTGAATTTCAAACGCGATGTGTACCGCAAGGCGATGGTGGAATTATGTCATCAATTGCCATCTAAGAAAGCCTGAAAAAAGCTGTATGATCATGCAGATTTTTTAAACGACTCTTGCTATAAAGAGAACAGAACTGGAACGCTGATTTGGAGCAGACTTTATGTCGAATATGCAACTGGATACCCTAAGACGCATTGTGCAGGAAATTAATGCGTCCACCAGTTTGCATGAATCGCTCGACATTATGGTCAATCAGGTTGCTGAAGCTATGCATGTCGATGTCTGCTCCATTTACCTGCTTGACGAGCGCAACCAGCGTTATCTGCTGATGGCCTCTAAGGGCTTGAATCCTGAAGCGGTCGGCCATGTGTCTCTGCATACAGGTGAAGGTCTGGTGGGGCTGGTCGGCCAGCGTGAAGAAATCGTCAACCTGGACGATGCACCGAAACATGAACGCTTCCTGTATTTACCGGAAACCGGCGAAGAAATTTATAATTCCTTCCTCGGCGTGCCGGTCATGTACCGTCGTAAGGTCATGGGCGTACTGGTGGTGCAGAACAAGGAATGTCAGGACTTTAGCGAAGCGGCTGAATCCTTTCTGGTCACGCTCTGCGCCCAGCTCTCTGGCGTGATTGCGCATGCGCATGCTGTTGGCAATATTGATGTCTTTCGTAAACCCAGCAATCTGCCGGCCTACAAAACCTTCCAGGGCGTTTCCGGCTCGGGCGGGATTGCGCTTGGCCGCGCGGTCATTCTCTATCCACCAGCAGATTTGGCCGCGGTACCCGACCGTGAAGCCGATGACATCAGCGAAGAACTGAAACTGCTCGACACCGCGCTGGATGCCGTGCGTCAGGAAATTCAGGCGCTGGATGACAAAATGCAGGATGCGCTGATGGCCGAAGAACGCGCGCTGTTTAGCGTGTTCCTGCGTATGCTGGATGAAAATGCCCTGCCGGCGGAAATTAAAGAACTGATCCGGGATGGCAATTGGGCACAAGGTGCTGTGCGGATTGTCATTGACAGCCACATTGCCCAGTTTGTCCAGATGGAAGATGACTACCTGCGCGAACGGGTCTCCGACTTAAAAGATCTCGGCCGGCGTATTCTGGCCTATTTGCAGGAAGCCGATGCCAGTCACCGCGAACTGACCGATGAAAGCATCCTGATTGGTGAAGAAATCTCGACCGCGGCACTGGTGGAATTACCGGTCGATAAAATTGCCGCGATTGTCACCACCGAAGGCGCCATGAACTCACATATGGTGATTGTGGCGCGTGCACTGGGTATTCCAACCGTGGTCGGGGTGACCGAACTGCCGATCAATACCCTCGATGACGTAGAAATGATTGTCGATGCGCATCAGGGCCGGGTGTTTATTAATCCGCCACGGCGTTTACGCACCCGCTATAAAGAAATTCAGAAAGAAGAAGAACTGATTGCCAAAGACCTGAAACAGTATGAAACCAAGGATGCCGTTACTCCAGACGGCGTGACGGTCAAACTGTATGTCAATACTGGTCTGATGATTGATGTGGTACGCGGGGTACAACGCGGTGCCAAAGGGGTCGGCCTGTACCGCTCTGAAATTCCGTTTATGCTGCGGGACCGTTTCCCGGGCGAAGAAGAACAGCGTGCCATTTACCGCCAGCAGCTAAGCCACTTTGCCAACAAACCGGTAGTAATGCGTACCCTGGATATTGGCGCAGACAAAGACCTGCCATATTTCTCGATTGAAGAAGAAAACTCAGCGCTGGGCTGGCGCGGGATTCGCTTCACTCTCGATCATCCGGAAATTTTTTCTTCGCAAATTCGCGCCATGCTGAAAGCCAGCATTGGCTTGAACAATCTGCACATCCTGCTGCCAATGGTCACCAGCGTCAATGAAGTCGAAGAAGCGCTATATCTGCTAGATCGTGACTGGCATGCGGTACAGGAAGAAGAACAGGTCAAGATCAATAAACCGCGTATCGGGATTATGGTAGAAGTGCCCAGTGTGCTGCTGCAGATTGATGAATTTGCCGAACTGGTCGATTTCTTCTCGGTCGGTTCCAATGACCTGACCCAGTATCTGCTGGCAGTGGACCGTAACAATCCACGCGTGGCCAACGTCTATTCGCATTTCCATCCATCAGTGCTACGCGCACTGACCCGTCTGGTCAAGGAATGTCACAAGTACGATAAACCGGTCAGCATTTGTGGTGAAATGGCCGGTGATCCGCTATCTGCGGTGCTGTTGATGGCGATGGGCTTTAATACCCTGTCGATGAGTTCGAGTAACATTCTGCGCGTGCGTAAAGCGATTTGCCATGTGCCAATGAGCGAAGCACAGGAGCAGCTGGAACGGGTGCTGAAAATGAATAATTCGCTGATGGTGAAAAGCTGGATGGAATATTATTTTAAAACCCATGGTCTGGGCGATATGGTCAAGGCCTCTACCCGGATTGTTGGCGCTTAAGCCATATTTTGATTTAAATCAGACAGAATGAATAAGGGCGATAATCATCAGAATATCGCCCTTGTTTGTGTTTGCTATAGCCGCGTTTGGCATTCTTTTTCCGGTCGACAAAAACCTGGCTCTTGTTGACCTCATGCATATATTTGGCCACGAAGTTATGCTGAATCACTTCTGGCTGTTTTTTCTTTGCCATCACTTTATCCTTCCGGTTCATGATTTGAATGCAGGTGTTCCTGCGCTGTATTGATGGGTACATTTGCGCAAAATTCAAGCGCATTTTAGCCTTAAAACTGCGTTTTGCTTCCCGTCGACATCCCTTTGGAATGGGGAGTCAATCATACATTTTTTTGGACAATTCAGCAGCAGTTTTGCGACAGTCATGTAACAATAAAAGAAACGGTATAGAAAAATTTTGCAGTGTTTTTCTGAACATTCTTCAGTCAAAAAATGAAAGTAGATTCAGCTGCTCTGCCCCTATAATTATACTACGAAATATTATAATTTTTTATTATTTTACAAATATTTATCAGTTAGATAACGCGCTAGAAAAAACTTCCTGATAGGCTAAGATGAAGCTAGAAGATCAATTCAAACAGCCTCTTCCAAAACAGGAGTTCACAGCATGATTTATGAAGTTTCTGGAGATATTTTATTGAGCCAAGCCCGTGCCATTGCCCACGGTGTTGCCCCAAATGATAACTTTGCCACCGGACTGGCTTTAAGTCTGCGCGAACACTGGCCGGCGCTGTATAAAGACTTCCGTAACTATTGCCATATTTACCATCCTAAAGCAGGTGAACAATGGACCTGGGTCAATGCCGAAGGTCAGCGCATCATTAATCTGATGACTCAGGAAGCGGCCTATGACAACGGTTCCAAGCCGGGTAAAGCATCGACAGAATACGTCAACCGCACCCTGAAAAATCTGAAACAGCTGGTTGAAGCCGAGAATATTGAAAGTCTGGCGCTGCCACGTCTGGCCACTGGTGTCGGCGGTCTGGATTGGGAAGAAGTCCGCCCGCTGATTTACAAGCATTTAGAAGACCTGAATATTCCGGTTTATATCTACACCCTGTACCAGAAAGGGGTGAAAGCAGACGAACCGGCGCATTAAGCCAAGCTCGTTTGATCGTTAGAGTGAGACTGATGCCGGGATCACACGGCTGCGCAACTGCAGACCGCCATGCATCCAGTCCGATTTCCCCGCTTGGCTGAAGTCAAGCGGGGAATTTTTCTATCAGGATACTCTCTATCACGCGTGATGTTTAAACCGCCAGCGCACGTTCTAACAGCCGGGCAACATCGACCTGGGCCGGGTCTAACATGCCCACCACCTGACCATGCAGGGTCTGATAACGGCTCTGGATAAAGGCCTGTGCCACAAAATCAGGTGCATGCTGGTTTAAGATGACCGCCTGTGCCAGCAGCACCAAACGGCTTACCAGCGTACGTGCCATAAACTGCAAGGCTTGTGGGTCTGTCTGCTGGAACAGCTGCATCAGCGCCTGTAATTCCTGCTGTAACAGCGGCTGCTGTTGCACACCGTCGGCCAGCGACTGCAACAGGACCTGCATGGAGGCCGGATCACGCTGTATCGCGCGTAGCACATCCAGACACATGACATTGCCCGACCCTTCCCAGATACTATTCACCGGAGCTTCTTTAAAAATACGCGCCATGATGCCAGTGTCGACATAGCCATTGCCGCCAAAGACCTCCATCATTTCGCCGCTCAGCTCGACAGTACGCTTACACACCCAGAACTTGGCAGCCGGGGTCATAATCCGCTTCCAGGCCTGCGCCAGCGGCGTATCCAACTGGTAGCACTGCGCCAGATAAAAGCCCAGCTGCACCGCGGCTTCGGTTTCCAGTGCCAGATCAGCCAGCACCGCCTGCATCAGCGGCTGTTCAGCCAGCGGCTTGCCAAAGGCTTTGCGTTGCCGGGTATAGGCAATACATTGCACCAGCGCCTGGCGCAACATGGCACTGCTGCCGACCACACAGGTCAGGCGGGTATAATTGGCCATTTCAATAATGGTGGGAATACCCCGGCCAGCTTCGCCAATCATGATGCCCCAGGCCTCATGAAACTCGACTTCCGAGCTGGAATTGCTGCGATTACCGACCTTGTCTTTTAGACGCTGGATATGAATCGTGTTCTTGCGACCATCTTCCAGCCAGCGCGGGACAAAGAAGCAGGCCAAGCCATCCTGTTCAGTTTTGGCCACCACCAAATGCGCATCGCACATCGGCGCCGAGAAAAACCATTTATGTCCGGTCAGCAGATAGGGCTGGCCACGACCCGCGGTCCCCACCGGAGTGGCGATGGTTTCATTGGCCCGCACATCGGAGCCGCCCTGCTTTTCAGTCATGCCCATGCCCAGCCAGATTGATGTTTTCTGCGCCATTGGAATATCCCGCGCATCATATTCATTCGACAGCAGTTTATCGCCGAGCTGTTGCCACAGTTCAGGTTCACGCTGAATGAGCGGAATGCTGCCCAGGGTCATAGAAGCGGGACACAGATTGCCACATTCAACCTGACCACTCAGATAAAAGCGCGCCGCCCAATCGACCCAGGCAGATGCGGACTGAGGTTCAATAAAGGGATGGGCATGGGTCTGAAACTCCCGGTTCAGCGCCATCCAGTAATGCCAGGCTGGATGGAACTCGATCACATCCTGACGGCGGCCGCGAGCATCAAAGGCCTGTAACTGCGGGGTATGGCTATTGGCTAAATGGGCAGAATGATAAGCTTCTGCCGATCCGGCCTGCTGACCAAGGGCGCCAAGGCGTGCCTGATCCTGACTGCCATAGCGCTGCAAGATTTCCTGCAACACGCGGTCACTCGCAAACAGGTTATAATCCTGACGTTCATCAAACTGATTCTGAATAGAATGGGTCATCCATGCCTGCATCGTTCATCGTTCCTGATTGATTATGATGATAGGCTTTCAGTATAAAGAATATTCACCCACAGCATGTTCGGTTTTCAGTCATGACCTCCCCCTCTGTACAGCTGCGGCGTAAGCCTCGCCAGTCCCGGGCCAAACAGACCCAGCAGGCACTGCTGGACAGTGTTGTTCGGCTTTTGCAGCAGCAGACACCCGCACAACTGACCATCCGCGAGATTACCGAGCTGGCCGGGGTCGGTCTGGGCACCTTTTATGAATACTTTGCCCAGAAAGAAGATTTGCTGGCCTGGGTAATCCACCAGCAGATTATCCAGCATGTCGAGGCGCTACGCAGTTATACCCAGCCACCGCCACAGTTATCCACAACTGGTGATATTTGCAGCGATATACAGGCCCTGCTGTGCTTTCAGCTCGACCGTATCCGCAGCGAACAGCGGCTGTGGGCCAGTGTGTTTTTACTTGAACGCAGCCTGTCGAGCGAACAGGCCTATCAAAAGCATTATCAGCTGATGCTGGACAGCTGGCAGCAGATTTTAAGCCGCTATATACCTGAAACCCACGAACGCTTGCGCTGTGCCGAAAACCTGCATCGCATCAGTTATGGCTTTATTTCACAAACCCTGTTAATCCAGCCCACATTTCAGGACTGGCCGCAACTGCAGGCCGATATTGAACTGGCCATCCAGCCGTTTTTAGCCCGGCTCATCTCAACAAAATCCGACTAAAACACTCAGAAATCAAAACTTTAAGCTATCGATTATTCCTTTGACCACTAATCGTTTTATCCATTTGAAAAACTGCGGTACTCGGTCTACATTAAATGAGAACCAAGCTACATTTTTATGTTTTTATCCATCGCCATCCTGCCCAGTCAGTCGTTGCAAGGCAGATGTCCATGATGGGCTGGGTTGGTTTTTTAATGACTTTGATAACGGTTAATTTCATGGGATGTCACCTGCCTGGAGAATCCAGCCCGTGTCCAACGTCAGCACATGAATACAATAACGGAGAACGATAATGAGCCAAGACTTTAAAAAATGTCCGGTCACCCACCTCACCACCGATGCCGGTGCTCCGGTGGTCGATAACCAGAACAGTATGACCGCCGGTGCCCGTGGTCCATTGCTTACCCAGGATTTATGGCTCAATGAAAAACTGGCGAACTTTGTTCGTGAAGTGATTCCTGAGCGTCGTATGCACGCCAAAGGTTCAGGTGCATTCGGAACCTTTACCGTGACTCACGACATTACCCAATATACCCGCGCCAAAATTTTCTCTGAAGTCGGCAAGAAAACCGAAATGTTTGCCCGCTTCTCGACAGTGGCCGGTGAGCGCGGTGCAGCCGATGCCGAACGTGATATTCGCGGTTTTGCACTAAAATTCTATACCGAAGAAGGCAACTGGGATTTAGTCGGTAACAACACACCGGTGTTCTTCTTCCGTGACCCGCGCCAGTTCCCGGACCTGAACAAAGCGGTAAAACGTGACCCGAAAACCAATGTCCGTTCCGCCAACAACAACTGGGATTTCTGGACCCTGTTACCAGAAGCGCTGCATCAGGTGACCATTGTCATGTCAGACCGCGGTATTCCTGATGGTTATCGCCATATGCATGGTTTTGGCAGCCACACCTACAGCTTCATTAATGCCAACAATGAACGTTTCTGGGTCAAATTCCATTTCCGTACCCAGCAGGGCATTAAAAACCTGACCGATGCCGAAGCCGCAGCACTGATTGGCCAGGACCGTGAAAGCAGCCAAAATGACCTGTTTAATGCAATTGAACGTGGCGATTTCCCGAAATGGACCCTATTCGTGCAGATCATGCCGGAAACCGAAGCGGAAACCGTACCTTATCATCCGTTTGACCTGACCAAAGTCTGGCCAAAAGGTGATTATCCATTAATTGAAGTCGGTGAGTTTGAACTGAACCGTAACCCAGAAAACTATTTCCAGGATGTGGAACAGGCCGCTTTTGCACCAAGTACTCTGGTGCCGGGGATCAGCTATTCACCAGACCGTATGCTGCAAGCGCGTTTAATTAACTATGCCGATGCCGCACGTTATCGCGTGGGGGTAAACCATTCCCAGATTCCGGTAAACGCAGCCCGTTGTCCGGTCCACTCTAACCGCCGTGATGGTCAGGGCCGTATGGATGGCAACTATGGCGGCTTGCCACACTATGAGCCAAACAGCTTCCAGCAATGGCAGGAACAGCCACAGTACCGTGAACCACCACTGAAAATCCGTGGCGATGCCGATTTCTGGGATTATCGTCAAGATGACAGCGATTACTTTAGCCAGCCGCGTGCCCTGTTCAACCTGATGAATCCTGAACAGAAACAGGCGCTGTTTGACAATACTGCGCGTGCCATGGGCGATGCCTATGACTTTATCAAGTACCGTCATATCCGTAACTGCTTTATGTGTGACCCGGCCTACGGCGAAGGTGTAGCCCAAGCCTTGGGGATGACCGTGGCAGATGCTCAGGCCGCTCGAGCCACCGACCCTGCGCTGGGTCAGCCAGGCGTGCTCTAAGCCTCTACACAGAGAGTTCAAGCCATAAAAAAACCACCTTCGGGTGGTTTTTTGTTGCAGGATTTAAACTTAAACAATCAGCTTCTTGCCTTCGCGAATGCAATAAAACGGATTCATCAGTTTTGAGGATTTACGCATGGCATTTTGCAAATCGACTTCCGGCTGTTCACGGCCTTCATCGGTGAGCTGGAAGGTACGGTAATGAATGGCCAGCGAACATTTGGAATGCAGGTCTTTATGCGCCTGAAAAGCATCTTCCGGATTCATGTGCATATAGCGCATCAGGTCCCGTGGCTCATAGGCACCAATCGGTAATAGTGCAATCCGCGGTGCGCCAATACGGGCATGGATTTCCTTAAAATGCGAGGAATAACCGGTATCTCCGGCAAAGAAGCAGTGATCTTCACCATGCAGAATCGAGAAACCACCCCAGAGGGCGCTGTTCTGGTCGCGCATACCACGGCCTGAACCATGCTGCGCCGGAATATAGACCAGTTTTAATTCATTAAATAGCGCCGATTGCCACCAGTCCATTTCCACCACATGAAAGTTTTTTGGCAAATACCAGCTGTTGCCCAGTCCGGTATAAATTGGCATGGCAAAACGGGCATGTAACCAGCGCAGGGTGGCCAGATCCATGTGGTCATAATGGTTATGGCTCAACAGCACCGCATGAATGGTCGGTAACTCTTCCAGGGCAATTCCAGCCGGGCAAATCCGTTTCGGACCTCTGCCCTGCTGCGGTCCGGCATATTCACACCAGACCGGATCGGTCAGGAAATTATAGGGGCCAATCTGAATCAGAACGGTAGCATGCCCTACAAACCAGATCTGCCAGTCATCCAGGCTGGCATTCGGACGTTCCTGCGGAATCGGACGCTTGCCTTCAGCGGGCTGCTCTGGTGTGTTTTCTGCGGTCCAGCTATTGCGTTTACGCTGTAACAGCCATTTCAGCAAATCACTGCGGCTACGCCCTTCGGGTGCCGGCACCGGATTGAAAAACTGGGCACCGTTATAATGCCGGGAAGGTAAAAACTGCAAAGCAGGCTGACGCCAGGCGTGTGACCAACATGTTTCGGTTGGTAGCTGAAAATGCTTAGGTTCCGCGTTTTGATTCATGTCAGTCCGATAAAAATTGAAGCACGTAGAGCAAATCCTGTGATTTATTAAGTCTTCATTACACAGGACAGCAAGTGCCGATGCAATATGCATAGTATCCAAAATTGTGGAATATTTTGTTTTATGTTTTTGTTGTTTTTAGCAAAAGCCAAAACAGCAGGAAGCGCATGGCTTCCTGTGCTGTCACCATTTAGAAAAATACTGACGCTGCCAGTCTTTCCAGAAATACATCACAATGCCCAGCATCACCACCGCAATCCCGGCCACCGCATGTGCACTGATATGCTCATGATTCAGGGTCGCTCCGAGTACCAGTGCAATAATCGGGGTCATCACATTGCTTAAAGAGACAGTGGACGCAGCCAGACGGCGAATCAGCCAGAAATAACACAGCATCGCCACAATCGAAGACATGATCATGGTAAACAAAAAGCCAATCATGGTTTGCATGCCCGGCCATTCGGTTGGCATATGTGACCAGATGAATGGCAACATCAGCATTGAACCCAGTGCCGAGACCAGCAAGGAACCGGTGGCCTGTGACATCGGACTCAGTGGTGCATTAATCTGCTTGACCCAGAAAATCGAGCTGATATACGACACCATGCTAATTAACATCAGCACAATCCCAATCGGGTTGATCTTGCTGTCTGCCGAGTCGGCAAAGACATAACTCAGCCCGGCCACCGCCACCGCCATGCCCAGCCATTGCAGGGCCACCAGTTTCTGGGTTTTTAAAATCACATGGCCAATTAAACCGGCAATAAGCGGGGAAAAACCAAAAATCAGCGCCATTAAACCCGAAGTCAGGTAATTGGCTGCCAGATAAATAAACAGCTGCGCACCAATCAGGTTCAGGCTGCCCGCCACATAACTTTTGAGTGAGGTTTCATCCAGCGGCAACGGATCACGCATCAGTTTCAGTAAAAACAGCGCAATCAGCGAAGCCCCGAAATAGCGGATAATCAGCACCCACATGGGATGGACTTCTTCCACACTCCACACAATCGCCAGCGGCGTGGTGGCCCAGATCAGCACCAGCAAGGCATAGATACTTGCGGTAACGATCATGGGAGATGAGTTTGAACTCATAGACAACTCAACTAAATTTGAAAACCATAAAATGAAAGCATCTTTATTCAAACCCATCTTGAAATAATGAGGATGACGACCTGAATGTCACCACGGAACGAAGAGACGCCCAAACAATGAAAAGAGTTTTGCCCTGCGAACTCAAAAATAAATTTTGAGGATTCTTATCAGCTTTAAAAAGTAAGACCTACCGACACAAAGTCATGTACAAATCACCATGCACATTGCGCTCATGTCTCAACAAGAAAATAAAACAGCCATAAAAAAGCAGACCAAAGTTACCCAAGGTCTGCCCTGCCGTATCGCCGGATTATTTTACCAGCTTACGAAGATCCTGACTCAGATCGAGATATTTGTCAGCCTCAAAAGCCGCCTGTTTGCTGATCAGCTTTTTCAGGTGACGCATGTCTTTGGCTGCATTCACGGTAATCCCGCCAACGATCACGCCATCGGTGACACCAAACAATACGAATGATGATTCAGCACGCAGTTCAGGTTTAATCTCGCCACGCACATGCCATTCAGCCGCTGCCATATCACCAACAAACTGATAGTTGATGTCCAGCTGATCGGTCCAGAACCAGGCCGGGTTTGCCGCTGGATGTTCAACGCCCATCACGTGACGCGCGAAGATACCGGCTTGCAGGTTGGCATTTTCCCAGGTTTCAACGCGGCGGTGGTTACCACAGTCACGCAGTTGCGTGGCCACGTCACCCGCTGCATAAATATCCGGATTTGAAGTCTGGCAATTTTCATTGACCTTAACCGCAAAGTCCGCATCCAGACCGGCTTCAACGGCCAGCTGTGCATTCGGGATAATCCCGATGCCATAGACCACAGCATCTGCACGCAGCTCTTCACCGCCTTCCACTGTTACCACAATTTCTTCGCCATCCAGCTTGCATTCTGCAATCTGGGTCGACAGGCGTACATCAACACCGGCCAATTGTTGCTGCTGCAGCAGGAACTCGCTCAGGATGCGTGGTGATGAACGACCCATCACCATTGGACCCATTTCAATCACGGTCACTTCACATTCTTTAAAACGTGCGCTTGATGCAAGCTCCAGACCGATCACACCACCACCAATCAGGATGATACGGCGGCCCGGCTGTAATACCGGCACCAGCGCTTGTGAATCTTCCAGGTTACGCAGGGTGTACACGTGTTTACCCAGCGCATCGAAGTTGGGTAAACGACGCGCTGCACCACCGGTGGCCAGCAGTAACTTGTCATAAGCAACGACATCACCGTTTTGCAGTTCAACCGTTTTTGCCTCGGCATTGATTTTGGCCACACCGTTACCACGGATGGTTTCAACGCCCAGTTCCGCCAGTTTTTCTTCTGACAGAATTTCGATTTTGGTTTCGGCTGGTTTGAGAATCACATCTTTAGACAAAGGCGGACGCTCATACGGCAAATGGGTTTCATCCCCGATCAGGGTGATTTTGCCTTCGTATTTGTTGCCACGTAATTCCAGAATTGCGCTGGCACCGGCCTGACCTGCACCGACAATCACGATGCTGTTTACATTGCTCATTCAGTTAACCTTTTAATTCTGCAGAAACGATACCGAAACCGGCAATCCACTCGCTGATTTCTTCATAGCAGTGGGTGGTCATGTCATATTCGCCCAGCTCATGCAATGCAGCAAATGCCGCCATCCATGAACGGACTTCCTGACCGCCACGGCCGCCATCACGACGGATTTCCGCTTCAGTCATGGCTTCCAGTGCTGCGAAATCTGCCTGCTTGAATTTCTCCAGCAAGGCAATATCCCATTCCGCATTCAGCGGAACCGCTACCGAGGTATCCCCCGCGGCCAGCTTCTGACCCACGGCAATAATTTTTGCCTGACGGGCTTCACGTGCTTCCGGCGTCGGGTTGCGACCGGCAATCAGGAATTCTTCCACTTCTGGTGGTACCGAACCCATTTGCGGTGTAGGTGGATCGTGAGACAGACCACCCGTACCCAGAACCAGTACGCGTTCGTTTTCAAGATTCAGTGACTTGATAAACTGACCGACCGCACGACCTAAAGCAATGGTACGTTTGGTGGTTGGCATTGGCGCAGCTGCACCATTAATGAAAACTGGAATGGTAGGATAACGATCGAGCTGACCACCACACAGGAAATGTAATGGCTGGGTCACACCGTGGTCGGCCTGCATACGATACGAATAGGCCACATCCACGCCTTCATCAAGGACACGGCGAACCAGATTGAGTGCAGTTTCTTCAGGCACATCAATCTTGTTGTTGTCTTTACCATAGTCCCAGTCACCTGCTGCAGTGGCACGAATACCCACACAGAAACTTGGCATCAGGTCATAGAAGAAACCATTGAAATGGTCTGGACCAAAGGTAATGATCAGGGTTGGATCGTAGGCTTTGACTTCCGCAGACAGTTTTTCAAACGCCTGACGAACAGCTTGTTCTTTGCGTTGTTCTTGCGGAGTGGCAAACTCCATTAAAGGACTGTGCGATGCACAAATAAGTTTAACGGCCATGTGTGACTCCTAAACGGAAGGCAGCCAAAAGGCTGCCGGGTTAGTCCATTATGTTTTAAGGCGTGAATTACTCGTCAAAGAAACCGGCACGTGGTTGACGTAAACCACGAATGCCCAAGCCACATTCCGCGTTAATCAGCACGCCGGTCAGTGGACGGTTATTTTGACGTGAA
This sequence comes from Acinetobacter sp. C15, assembly GCF_013420645.1. NCBI lineage: Bacteria > Pseudomonadati > Pseudomonadota > Gammaproteobacteria > Moraxellales > Moraxellaceae > Acinetobacter > Acinetobacter sp. C15. The sequence continues at coordinate 26,594 of NZ_VOXR01000009.1, read as the reverse complement.
GCCAGCAGCACATATGAACCGGTCATATCTTCTGGTTCTGGCAAGAAGTTCAGTGGCATACCACGGGCAATTTTCTCAGGATCACGTGCATCGAGCAGGCCAACATTTTCCTGACCGAGTGATGCCGCGCCTTTGATATTCACATTCATGGCAGACGGTGCCACGGCATTGACACGAACTTTTGGCGCTAATTCATAGGCCAGTTCTTTCATGATGCCTACACCGGCATGTTTGGATGCGGTATAAACAGGACCACCGCCCGATGAATACAGCGCAGAGTTTGATAAAGTGAAGATAATTGAACCTTCAGACTTGATCAGTTCGTCTAGCGCTGCTTTGGCACCCAGGATCAGCGACTTGGTATTAATGCCCATGATTTCATCAAAGGCTTTATCCAGTTGCTCACCCGAGGTGTTGACGATATCGGCATAGTGATCCCAGATACCGGCATTACCCACAAAACAGTCAAGCTTGCCAAAACGCTCAACGGTCGCTTGAACAGCACGGACATTGTCTTCATAGTTGGCAACATCACCAGCGATTGCAAGAATTCGGTCACCGAAGTGTTCCTGTAAAGCATCAACTTTAGACTGAGAACGCTGAAGAACGGCCACCTGTGCTCCTTCTTCTAAAAAACGCTCAACCAAAGCCCAGCCTAAACCCGAACCACCACCAGTGATGAGTGCAACTTCGCCTTTTAGCCAACCCATGATTACTCTCCTGCCATCTCTACGTATAACGCGCCATCTTCAACAATCACTGGGAATGTCTGGATTGGATCTGTTGCTGGCAAGCATAGTGCTTGACCAGTTTTCAAACAGAAACGTGCAGAGTGCAGCGGACATTCAACTGTACCGTCGTCTTCCAGATAACCTTCAGACATCGATGCATTACCATGTGAACAGCGATCATTCATTGCGAAGAATTCACCGCCATTGTTGAATACTGCCAGCGCATCGATACCGTTTACGCCGCAGTCCACTTTCAATGCTTCGCCTTCGTCAAGCTCGTCAACTTGGCAAACAAAAATCTTATTCATTAGAAGAATACACTCAGGTTATGTGAGTTATAGGTAACTTGGTCAAGCGTGATCTTACGGTTGAAGATCTGGAAGCCCAGGCCGCCTTCAACTTTGCGGATCTTGTCATGACGTTTACCACAGTAAATCGTAACGTCTTTCTCTTTCTGAGTACGGTACAGTAGGTATGTCACGTATACATCGTATTCGCCTTCAACTTCAGTCGGCTCAACAATCACGTTGCTCACCATGTGAGTGGTACGTGATGGAGGCTCTTCAGCCCAAGCCATACCAGTTTCCAGACGTGCAACACGACGTTCCAGAAGATCTTTCGTATCGTTGAATACCCAGGTAGTAGGTGGTTCAACTGAACGACGACGATCACGCGTTTGAGCGTTTGGTGTAGTACGTAGCGTGTAAGAAATATCTTCAGCTAGCGTGTCCAACCACTCGCGGAATTTCCAGTCATCAAGAAGCTTGGCTTCTTGATACAGGAACTGACTAATTTGGTGATGAAGTTCTAAACTGATTTGACTCATTTCATAAGCTCCTTCTCATATTCGTCAGCCGCAGCTTCAACGTCTTCCCATTTTTCATGAATCAATAAATCTGCCCAACGGCGGTACATACCACGTGCTGCAGTTTCAGAGAAAATATAGTTAGTGATACCCGGGATATCATCTTCACGTACTTTCTCGTTACCTTTACCCATTTCCATAATGAGTTTGTTTTGACGCGCTTTGTAACCACGTAAAACTTTTTGGATTTCGATCCAGTTTTCAGAGTCATCTTGCTCCAGGAAACCAGCAGGACCGAAGGCACGAGTTGCAGAACGTTCAAATGCTGCTTGTACATCTTCTGGCGCGTCCGCATCACAGATACAGAATGCCCAAACTTCAGTTTTGTTTGGACCACGTGGGTGCCATACACGAAGAGTCGCAGTACCGTTCAACCAAGACAATGTAGGGAACATGGTGTTATGACCAGCTAGACGCAGTGCACGAGTTTCACCTAGGCGTTCTTTCACTTCTTCGTAAGTTTCGCGGAAGTAGTTTGCAACTTCACCATCAACCCATACGTTTGCATCTGGTTTCTCTGTGAAGAAGAAGCCTGAACCGTGACCACGTGAACCGTATTGGATCGCGTCTTTCGCAGTTTCCCAAACTGGACGAGCCGTTTGAGCAGCACCTAATTTCTTGGTTGATTCGTCGTCTGGTTTCGCGCCAAGTACCTGAATCGCAGATGCGTGAGAGAACAGGGCGTGGTATTGGTCAGATGCAAACTGTTCAGCTGCAAATTTCCAGTTACACTCGATTTCCCACTTGTGTACACCACCGATGATTTCAGTACCACCTGGACGACGGTCTACAACGCCATCAAGATACCAAGCGATATCACCCATGTATTCTTCTAGATCTGGTGTGGTTTCATCCCAGCAGCCGAATACCAGGCCTTTGTAAGACTTCACACGGTTTACTTCAACCAGACCCCATTGCTCTTTACATGCACCATGCGGGTAAGCACGATCTTCAAGCGGGATGTCTTTTAAAGAACCGTCAATACCGTAAGACCAGCCGTGGTATGGGCAAGTGAACGCACGGGTATTACCACAGTCTGCGAAGCTTACGCGCATAGAACGGTGACGGCATTGGTTTAAGAATGCTTTGATCGAGCCATCTTTTTGACGTGCCACAATGATCGGATCTTCACCCATATAGGTATTGAAGAAGTCGCCCGCCTTAGGAATTTGGCTTTCATGGCAAAGGAATAACCAGGTACGACCAAATACACGTTCAAGTTCTAACTCGTAGATATCTGGATCAGTATAGATAGATGGCGTAATACGTCCATTTTGTGCATCGACTAAAGCGTCGATTTCGCGCACATCAATTTTTCCACTCATTGAAAGCTCTCCTGTGACCGACACAACGGCACAAAATAAATAGACTCAACTTTGCATGGATAATGATTTTTTAGCGGGGTTTAGTGAAATATTTTTTTTGTTTTAATTAAGATATTTTATCAATTACTTATCGCTTATTTCTCTTTATTAAAGCATTAATAAAATTTGAAAGCCTATTTATTTCCTAAATGGCAGAATAATCTTCACCTAATAGTTGATTATAGATTATACTCTTAAGACATGATAGTTAGACATTTTTTGAATTAATCTTTTGGAATGGGTTTATGGAATTACGTCACCTTCGCTATTTCATTACCGTGGCTGAAGAACTGAACTTCAGTAAGGCTGCCTTGAAGCTCTACACAGCCCAGCCTTCTTTAAGTCAACAGATTAAAGACCTCGAAGAAGACGTTGGCGTAAAACTGTTACACCGGACCAAACGTAAGGTCGAACTGACAGAAGAAGGCGCAGTGTTTCTGGAACAGGCGCGCTTGACCCTGGCGCAGGCCGACAAAGCCGTGGCTATGGCGCGTCAGGTGTCCCAGGCCAAACAGCAGATGCTACGCATTGGCTTTGTCCCGGTCGCGGAAATGAAGATTTTCCCGTATGTGTTGCCGAATCTGCGCGTACAGAACCCGGATCTGAAAATTGAATTGCTCAGTATGAACAACAATGATCAGATGAAAGCCATTAAAAAAGGTGAACTGGACATCACCTTTACCCGTCACAACTTTAACAGTGATGAAATTGAAAGCCAGTTCGTGCTGCGCGAACCGCTGATTTTCATTTTGCCAAAAGACCATCCGCTGGCCAAATACGAACGTATTCCGGTCAAAGCTCTGAATGGCATTGATTTTATTATTCCGGCCGCAGAGCAGTCACAGACTCTGCATCATACTATTCTGGATTTTGCCAAAGCCAACGGTATTGAATTTAATATTGTCCAAAAGGCCGATAATATCCTGTTCAATATCAACTCGATTGGTATGGGCTTGGGCTGTACCATCCTGCCGGGCTACATTGCCCCGCTGACCATGAACAACACCATCATCCGTCCGCTGGATATCGAACTGCCTTATCTGGACCTGTATATCAGTTACCGTAAAAACAGCAACTCGCCATCGGTCGACAAGTTTATGGAACTGTTGACCCGGGTGTTTTATCTGGATATTAACCGCGATTAAGCCACGCTTTGGCTGACTGCCTGCCAGCATCATTATTTCGAGACTAAATAATGGTGCTTTTTTTATGGCTAATTTGCCGACTTTTTAATCAGATTAGACTTAAGTCGCAGGCTTTTTTGCACCATTTTTTATCATTTTTGCACTTTTACGACTTTTTCTCTGCTAGCCGCACAGATTTATTTTCAGCCGCAAACTACAACTTAAGTCTAATAAGCTAGACTACAGTGAAGTGCCGCTATGTTCTGCCCCTGAAGCAGGATGCTAGGCATGCTTTTATCTGTCATGGGCCAGATTAAAGGAATAAGAATGATAAAAACACCGTTTAGCCATATTAAAACCGGGATGCAGTCTCATCCTTATTTTTTTATCAGTTTTCTGATCACCACGGTGCTGTACGGTATTTTTCAGTGCTTGAGCCCGTGGACCTGGTCGACCTGCCTGCTCATCAGCTGGAATATTGCCGTGTCCGGCTATCTGCTCTTTACCCTGCTGAATTTCTGGCACAGTGATCATCAGCATATTCTGCAACGCGCCCAGCAGCAGGATGCCAGTAAATGGCTGATTCTGTTACTGCTGTTTCTCACCCTGGTGATGTGTTTTATTGCGATTATTGTCGAGATCAACTTATTTGCCCAAACCGACTTTGCACGCATGGGGCATTTTCTGCTGGCGATTACCACTATTTTATGTGCCTGGCTGTTTATGCATACCATTTTTGCGATTCACTATGCGCATGACTATTATCTGGCGCTGCAACAGCATCAGGCAGGTGGTCTGGAGTTTCCGAAAACCCCTTATCCGACCTATCCGGATTTTCTCTATTTTAGTTATGTGATTGGCACGTCGGCACAAACCGCCGATGTCACCATCAGCTCACGCGCGATGCGTATCCTGAATACGCTGCATATTGTGCTGGCCTATATGTTTAACACCACCATTCTGGCGATTTGTATTAATCTGGTGGCCAGCTTTATTCAACACTAAACCAGTTGAACCAGAAATTCCGCCCATAAAAAAAGGATGGCCTGTCACCATCCTTTTTTCGCTTTTATCACCGGCTTATTTTACGCCGTGCGCCGCCAGGTAGTTTTTAATAACTGTGTTGAACTCATCGGCTTTTTCAACTTGTGACCAGTGCCCACACTGGCTGAAGATGTGTGCATCTGCATTTGGCACCACATTCAGAATGTCCCAGGTACGGGATACTGGAATCACCACGTCTTGAGTACCATGAATCAGAAGTACAGGTACCGTGATGTCTTTCATTTTTTCGAAGTCTAATGGGAATTCGAAACGGTCACGGTCACGCGCACCCACCACGTCCATTAAACGGTCAGAGGCATAGTCATTTGCAGCCGAGTCAAAACGGACTTTCACCAGTTCATCTGTAATCAGGTCTTTGTTTACCACGAACATAGACAGTGTCTTACGGATCCCTTCTTCAGTCAGTACAGGGTTCGCGTGTGCTTTCAGTGCCGCAGTTTGCTTGGCACCACCGGTACCCATAGACACGATACCCAGAACGCGTTCTGGATAATCCAGTGCCAATTGGAATGCCAACCAGCCACCCAAAGAGTTACCCACCAACCAGGTTTTCTCGATACCTAAAGCATCTAAGGTACGGATTGCGTGATCGACCCAGGCACGGATCCCGTATTGGGTACCAGGTGCAACAACGGTTTGACCATAACCAATGGTATCAATCGCGATACAACGTGCCTGTTCACCAATTTGTGGCAGGTTTAACCACCAGTTGGCCGCTGCAGATACACCCGTACCTGAACCGTGCAAGAACAGAATTGGCGTACCTTCACCAATTTCATGGTAATGGGTGAGTTCGCCTTCTGCGGTTTCAATCCATTTATCTTCTAAGCCAAAGAATGAATCTGTTGTATAGTCAGGGATTTGGACAGTGCTCATACTTACTCCTCATACAGTCTTTAGCTTGCGTTTCCCTCAATCTTGGAAGGTCTGGACGTCAAGTGACTCGTTGAACATGCGTTTTCTATAGGCTTATATTAACCGCTCCTGCGCTTTCAACTGATACAAAATTACGATTTTAAGCTACAAAAAAACGATTATTTAAGCCATTGTTTTTAAACATTTTAGTTAATTTTAAATCCTTATTTTTATTAGGACTTTCATCTGTTTTTATATAAAAAAGAGCAGCTGGAGGTGCAGCTGCTCTTTGATCTTGACCAATTAGAATGTATAGGTATAGGTCGTCGCGATACGGTGTTCTTCTAGATCGTTACCACCTGAGATATTGTCATAGTTGGTATCAATAAACATGTAGTTGAAACCTAAACCTTTTAGCTTACCTTCTGGTACCACATAGTTCACAATCAGGTTGTTTTCATTTTCTTTGCCACGCGGTTCGCCTGCACCATTATCGACATCCCAACCACGGAAATGACGTGCAGTTGCGGTTAAACCTGGTACACCCACATCAGCAAAGTTATAGGTATAACCCAAGCTCCATGATTTTTCATCTTTACGGATAAAGCTTGCCACCGACCAGTTGTCTAGATAAGGCTGTGGTACCCAACCACCCAATGTCGGGAACATTGGCGCTTTGTTACCATGCTCTCCAAACATTTGCTGGTAGCCTAATTGTACTGTGTGCATACCATGGTTGATTTTTGCACCTGCAGACACGGCCTGGCTGTCAATCTTGCCATACAGCTGGTCACCCGATTCGCTGTTGTCAAAATAACGTACATGGGTGTCTAACTTGGTGTTTTCAGCCAAGGTCGTTTTATAGTTTACTGCGGCATAGTGTTGTTGGTAGATGTTGGTGACATCGGCATACCAGTAACTACCACCCACTTTTGGGGTGAATTGATGATCAATCCCGGCAATATACATACCGTCATCTGTACTGACTGCTGTCGCAAAGTTGTTTTGCGGAAATAAGCTCAGGTCATGATATTGATTTTCATAACGTGCATTAATGCCATCTAAATATGCCAAGGTCAGTTTAGTATCTTTAATGTCCTTAGACTCTAACCAGGCACCACTATAAGTAGTCAGTAATTGGCGAGATGGATCAAAGAATACCACTGGTGACATTGGTAATAGATCACCAACCTTCAACTCAGTTTCAGATACCTTAACTTTTAAGGTTGCACCAACTTTACCAAAATGATCTTTAGATTCTTTGCCATCGTGAGGTAACACCCAATCCGGATTTTGATCACGGCCGTTGAGTTTAACTGCATGTTGAACCAGTACATCTGCTCCAATTTGCACGCCACCACCAATATCATGATAACCAGACTTGGCATCCAAAGTTACCGCCTGTGACCATGAACCAAAGTTCAATTCTGGTTTATCTTGATACTGACGATCTAAATAGAAATTTTTAAATTTAAGTTGAACATTGCTGTCATCAATAAAATCTGCATATGTAGCAGAAGTTCCTAAAGTTGCTGTCGCAGCAAGCATTGCTATCCATAATTTTTGACGACGCATGGTAAATTTTCCCATTCAGCAGATAAAAACAATGCCGTCATCATGCGTAAGCATAATCAAATAGAAAATCCGACCACAGTATTAAACATTTATCGGTTTGGGCATTTTTTTGATTTCACAGCGCTTTTTTTATTTTTTTAAGATATTTCAGCAATCATTTCCCTGCTAAATACTCTCCACCCTAAAAATATAAACATCTGTTATTCATATTATTTTTCACTGTATTTTTTATTTATTCTGAGTTTTTAAGCTTTATTTATTGGTTTTAACATTAACACTTTAACTAATAGCTTTTAACTATCAGTATTATTTATAAAAAATTTAATATTTAAAACAATTCAGCTTTTCCCCGAATTTAAACCCCTTAGCTTTCTATTCCCTCTTTTCCATCCTTTTAAAATAAATCCCGGCTGATCATTTAAAAGACTTTTTATATAAAAATAAGATGCGTTTTAAATACATTGATCTGTGTGATTTTAAATCCGGATTTATTTTTAAAGTGTGATATTAAGCAACTCAATCACACCAATAAAAAAAGCACCCCAAATATATTGGAGTGCTTTGTTTAAGCCAGTTTTAAAATTAAAACTTAAGCTTGCATTTCACGTGCTTTAGACATGGTCAACGCCAAGTCTTCAATCATGTCTTCCTGACCACCGACTGTACCACGGCGACCCAGTTCCATCAGGATTTCACGCGCAGACACGCCATATTTCGCTTCAGCGCGTTTTGCAAACAACAGGAATGAAGAGTAAACACCCGCATAACCTAAAGTTGCCGCATCACGGTCTGCACGAATTGGGTTGTGCATCATTGGAATCACAAGGTCTTCAGCAACGTCTTGTACTTTGAACAGGTCAACGCCTGTATCCATACCCATACGGTTCGCTACAGCAATGAACAATTCAAGTGGTGTGTTACCCGCACCCGCACCAAGACCTGCAGAGGCCAAGTCCACACGTACTGCACCTGCTTCAACCGCAGCAACCGTATTTGATACACCCATACCTAAGTTGTGGTGACCGTGGAAACCGAGTTCGATGCTTGGGTCAAGGTGTTGACGCAAGTGACCCACGCGGTCTTTCACGTCTTGAGGAAGCATATAACCTGCTGAGTCTGTGACATAAATACAGTTCGCACCGTAAGACACCATCTTCTGTGCTTCTTCTAAAAGACGCTCAGGAGAAGCCATGTGAGCCAGCATTAAGAAGCCCACGGTGTCCATGTCGAGTTTACGAGCAGCAGTGATGTGCTGTTCAGAACAGTCCGCTTCTGTACAATGTGTTGCAACACGAATCGTCGATACACCAATTTCATGCGCCATTTTCAAATGGTCAACTGTACCGATACCTGGAAGAAGCAGTGCAGACACTTTCGCATTCTTCATACGTGGCACAACAGCAGACAGGTATTCTTCATCTGTTGCAGCAGCAAAACCGTAGTTCACTGATGAACCGCCCAGGCCGTCACCGTGGGTCACTTCAATTAAAGGTACGCCGGCATCATCTAGCGCTGTTGAAATGGCAATCATTTGCTCAACAGTGGTTTGATGGCGCTGCGGGTGCATACCATCACGTAAAGTCATATCATGAACAATAATCTTAGACATGAGGTTGCTCCTTAAGCTTCAGCAGTGTTGAAAACGTGTTCAGCAAACATTTCTGCAGTACGTGCAGCTGCTGCTGTCATGATGTCGAGGTTACCTGCATATTTCGGCAAGAAGTCACCTAAACCTTCGACTTCTAAGAAGATCGAAACACGGTTACCGTCAAAAATAGGACCATTTACCAGTTTGTAACCTGGTACATATTTTTGCACTTCTTTAATCATCGCATGTACAGATTCAGTGATCGCAGCTTGATCTGGCTCACCTTCTACTAGACAGTGAACAGTGTCACGCATCATCAGTGGTGGCTCAGCTGGGTTAATGATGATGATCGCTTTACCTTGTTTCGCGCCGCCAACTTTCTCAATTGCACCTGCAGTAGTACGGGTAAATTCATCAATGTTTTTACGCGTACCTGGACCAACTGATTTCGTCGATACCGTTGCAATGATTTCGCCATATTCAACCGGTTGAACGCGAGAAACCGCAGCAACCATTGGAATGGTTGCCTGACCGCCACACGTTACCATGTTGACGTTTGGCACTTCACCAGCCGCAAGCAATGCTTCCAGGTTGACAGGTGGTACACAGAATGGACCAATTGCAGCCGGTGTTAAGTCAATCATTAACACGCCAAGTTCATTGAGCTTGCGGCTGTTTTCTGCGTGTACGTATGCAGACGTTGCATCGAATGCAATTTTGATGTCATCTTCGATTACGTGAGGAAGAAGACCATCTACACCTTCAGCCGTGGTTTTTAAACCCATTTTCGCCGCACGCGCTAGACCTTCAGATGTAGGATCAATACCCACCATCCATACTGGCTCTAACCATTCGCTACGTTGTAATTTGTAAAGCAAATCAGTACCGATGTTACCTGGACCGATCATTGCACATTTAATCTTTTTCATGAATGTACTCTCTTAAAATTCTGATCAGGTTGGGGCTTATCCAGCAGCGAATGCCGCTGTAACTGAACCAAAGCCTTCAATTTCAACTTTGAATTCATCGCCTGGTTGCGCCACAACCATTGGCCCTAACGCACCTGTTAAGATGATGTCGCCTTTTAACAATGGACGCCCACGACGTACCATTTCATCTGCCAGCCAGACTGCAGCATTCAATGGGTTGGCTAAACAGGCTTTACCCACACCTTGAGAAACCACTTCTTCACCGCGGGTCATGACCATCTTGCAATTCACAAGATCCAGGTTTTCCAGTTTTACCGGTTGAGAACCCAGTACAAACGCCGCTGAAGATGCGTTGTCTGCCACGGTGTCAATCAGGCTGATTTTCCAGTTTTCAATACGGCTATCCACCACTTCTACTGCTGGCAGTGCGTAGTCAGTTGCACTGATAATGTCAGCATAGGTGTGTTTTTCTTTGGTCAAATCTTCTTTAATGACCAGTGCAATTTCTGCTTCAACTTTCGGTTGAATCAGCAAACCTGCAGGAATGGCTTCACCATCACCATAGGCCATATCTGCAAACAACATACCGAAATCTGGCTGATCAACACCCAGTTGTGCCTGAACTACCTTCGAGGTCAAACCAATTTTGCGACCTACTAAACGGCGGCCTTCTTTCAACGCGCGTTCGGTATTTACTTCTTGAACTGCGTACGCGATATCTACATCAGCAGATTCACCGCCTAATTGTGGGCGAATCGGTGCAATCGCAGTTTGTGATAATTCAGCATCTCTTAACGCTTGAGCAACTGATGCAACAACAGCAGAATTCGACATCAATGTTTCCTTAAACTGCAAAAATTGGGCTTATGCTGTTGACTAGATTTTCCGGCATGCAGCTGAACATCGGCCGATATAGGGGGGACTGATCAGAGCGGCAACAGGCTGTTGCTGCCGATCTCTAGCAAACGCGCATAGATATAAACTGATTTAGAATCGGAAAAATGGACTTTTTATGCCAATACTTATTTTATTTTTTACAATAGCTAGAACCTATAACACAGCCACAACTCAACCGACACGAAGCCCCTGATAGCTATAGATTTCCGAGTATTTCTATCCACTTTTTAAGAAAATCTGGATGAGAAGTTTCAGCGCTTAAGGCTTCGGTATTAGACGATTTTATCAGCAGCTTTTAGAGGCAATAAGGCTGCACAGTGTTTATACAGCCTCTAGAACAGAAAAAGAAAGACGAAACTTTGCAATCACGCAACATGCCCAGGCAGAGATCAATATAAGAAGGAAGAAAATAAGCTCTTGAATAAAAGAAGAAGCGGCAAGAGGTTCACTTCTTCTGAAAAGATGCTCTCCCACCTAGATGGCCTGTTTCATTTGTACCTGCTGTAACAGGAACTGATGCAGGCTGCTGACATCCCCGGCAATTTTTAGCGGTTGAAACAGCTGTAACACTTCGACCGTATGTACCCCATAGCTGACACCCACACGCGGCATGGCAATAGCCTGCGCCATTTCCAGATCATAAGAGGTATCGCCGACCATAATTGCCTGCTCAGGGCGCACTCCGGTTTCTGCCAGAATTTCTTCTAACATTAAGGGATGCGGTTTAGAGCGGGTTTCACTGGCGGCACGGGTCGCAGCAAACAGATTCATACTTTGAGTCTGCTGCAATACACGATCTAGGCCTTTACGACTTTTACCGGTAGCCACCGCGAGTTTTACCCCGGCATTCTGTAAATCATCCAGCATCGCCGCCACACCATCAAACCAGACATCGGTTTTGGAGTTGGCTACATAGTGCTCGGAATAGCACTGTAAAATCTCGCCATGCAATTCCGGCACCATCGGGAACAAACGCTGCGCCACTTCAGGCAGGCCCAAACCGATAATGCTTTTGGCTGCTTCATCGGTTAAGGGTTGCTGAAACTGCTGTGCAGCGAACTGTAAACTCGCCACAATTTGACCGACTGAATCAAACAAGGTGCCATCCCAGTCGAAAATGATGAGTTCTACAGCTGTGTTCATATATGGTTTCCTCGATTTGATTCGGTTTAAATCCACCCCGCCCCTCCTTTAAAAAAGGAGGGAGAGCTTCATTAGAAAATAACTTTTATTGCAAGATCACAACAGATATTAATTACCCAACGGCGACATCCATGTCGCCTTTCGCACATTTCGGATGCAGATATCATTTACTATCGCAACGCTCCCTCTCCTGAACGAGTTTAAAGCACTGCTTTAAACGACGTGCAAGAAGGAGACTTGCGCAGCAGTGCTGCTCAGGGAGAGGATTTTTCCGAAATTTAATCTCCCCCTTGCGGAACAATGTTCCTCATCTTTAATTTTAATAAAGAGGGAAATTTCCCACTTAAATAAAGCAAGACGAACGAGAATTAAAAAGCCAAAGATTATTCGTCATCTTCCCCAAGTGTTAGCACCTTATCTGCCTTTTGCGCACGGAGCTGTGCGACCAGACTCTGCATATCTTCAGGCAACGGCGCTTCAATGGTCGGATAACCCGGAATTTCCAGACGCATGGCGTGTAAACACAAGCGACGTGGTTTAGGGCCACGATATTCGGTTTCATGACCGTATTTTTCATCACCCACCAGCGGATGGCCAATACTCAGACCATGCACACGAATCTGATGGGTACGTCCAGACAGCGGCGATGCATAGACCAGTGTGGCATGCATAAAGCGCTCTTGCACATTCCACTGGGTTTTCGATTCTTTACCTTCTTTAGACACACGCACGCGACGTTCGCCATTGGCCAGCTCATAACGATGTAGAGGTGCATCAATCAGCTGTTTGTCCAGCGTCACCTGTCCTTTCACCACCGCAGCATAGGTTTTACGGATTTTGTGTTCACGCAGCATGTCCTGCAAGGTTTTTAATACGCTGCGTTTTTTCGAAATCATCACCAGACCCGAAGTATCGCGGTCAATGCGGTGAATCAGCTCCAGATATTTTTTCCCGGTGGCGGCGCGCAAGCCTTCAATCAGGCCATAGGCCACACCACTGCCCCCATGCACGGCAATGCCCGATGGCTTGTTCACCACCATCAGCCCTTCATCTTCATAGATGACCCGGTTCAGCAAGCCTTGAGCAACTTTGTCCGACACCGGCGCCGGGGTATCATCTTTCTGTTCAAAACGGATTGGAGCAACCCGGATCTGATCGCCAATATTCAGCTTGGTTTCGGCTTTGACCCGTTTTTTATTGACCCGCACCTGACCTTCACGAATCAGACGGTAAATCCGGCTTTTGGGCACGCCTTTTAAACGGCTAAACAAAAAGTTGTCAATCCGTTGCCCCGCTTGATGCTCATCGACTTCAAACCAAGTGACACTTTGCCATTGTTGGGTAGAATTCATACAGTTACGACGACCTAAAAAAATACTAAAATTGATTAAAAACTGATCACTTGGGCTATGCTTTACACAAGAAACATAAGCTTAGCCCATAGGCAGATGATGCAAGGTTTGATATAGTCAGCGCACGGAAACCATCGTAAGTGGGTAAAAGTTGGGTCATTTCGGTTTTTACTGAAGTTGATTATTCAATCAAACACTCCACTAAACACGTAAAGGTCCCAAAAGAATTATGCCGACGCCGAAGGCTTATTATATCGGCAAAACTGCAAACTGTTGCGTTTAATTGTACTTAAGGTACATAAATCAGTTTGCCTGAAAAAATATGTCGCCAACCTCAAGTTGGTTTTTAAACGTAAACTGATACACATCAGACTAGTCGTTCCCTGATGTCGCATTCAGGCTACAGCGTTGATACATTGGATCTGCACAAATTGTAAAGATACGACGATAATTCCGTATCAAGACACTCGACTAAAAGAAGGGATGATCTTTGAGCAATGTGACAGTGAAAGTTACTCACATCCAATGTACCGCTCGTCCGCCAGTGAAACGACCAGGTGACTTTAATCGTTTAAAGATTGAAGCCGTATTGACATCATCAATACGTGAATCATCCACCGAAACCCGATTATCAGGCCGGTAGAGAAACGTTCAGACCGCTGTATTTGAGATCTGAACCATGATCCGTGATGTTTGATGCTCGCTACGTATAGAGCGATGTTTTGCTGTGTATCACTATAAGGTGTTACACCCATGAAACGTATGTTGATTAATGCAACACATGCTGAAGAAATTCGCGTTGCACTTGTCACTGGTCAGCGTCTTTACGATTTTGATTTAGAAAATCGTACCCGTGAACAAAAAAAATCAAATATCTATAAAGGTCATGTGACTCGCGTAGAGCCATCTTTAGAAGCTGTATTTGTTGAGTATGGTGCCGGTCGTCAAGGCTTCCTGTCGATGCGCGAAATTGCCAACTCTTACTACAAGGCCGATCCTCGTCAAACTTCAAATATTCGCGAACTGATTACTGAAGGCACCGAACTGCTGGTTCAGGTAGAAAAAGAAGAGCGCGGCAACAAAGGTGCTGCCCTGTCGACCTTTATTTCACTGGCGGGCCGTTACCTGGTCCTGATGCCAAATAACCCGAAAGGGGGTGGTATCAGCCGTCAGATTTCCGGTTCAGTGCGTGAAGAACTGAAAGAAATGCTGGCCTCTTTAAACGTGCCACGCGGTATGAGCGTGATTGTACGTACTGCCGGTATTGGTCGTTCTCAAGAAGAATTACAACTTGATTTACAGCATCTGCTAGATCTGTGGGCGCAAATTCAAAGCACCTCAAGTTCTGGTCCATCGCCAATGCTGGTGCATCAGGAAGCCGGTGTCGTCACGCGTGCCATTCGTGACTACCTGCGTGATGATGTGGCTGAAATCCTGATTGACTCAGAACAGGCCTATAACGAAGCTTATAACTTCGTAAAAGCGGTGATGCCACGTCAGCTCGACAAGTTAAAAACCTATACCCTAAATGAACCACTGTTCGCGCATTTCGGTATCGAAAGCCAGATTCAAACCGCCTATGAACGCGAAGTCAAACTGCCTTCAGGTGGTTCAATCGTGATTGACCAAACCGAAGCATTGGTGTCAATCGACATTAACTCGGCAAAATCAACTCGTGGTCAGGACGTTGAAGATACCGCACTAAACACCAACCTGGAAGCTGCTGAAGAAATTGCACGCCAGTTACGTTTACGTGACATCGGTGGTCTGGTAGTAATCGACTTTATCGACATGACCAAAGACCGTAACCAGCGTATGGTGGAAGCCAAGCTGCGTGAAGCAACGCAAAGCGACCGCGCGCGTATCCAGTTTGGTCAATTGTCACGCTTTGGTTTAATGGAGATGAGCCGTCAGCGCTTACGTCCATCTTTAGAAGAAGCGACCGGTTATGTTTGCCCACGTTGTCATGGTACCGGCATGGTACGTGACTTACGTTCTCTCTCACTGTCGATTATGCGTAAAGTGGAAGAGATTGCGCTACGTGAGCGTCATGGTGAAGTTCAGGTTGAAGTACCGGTTGAAATTGCAGCATTCTTATTGAATGAAAAGCGTCACAGCCTGGTTTACCTTGAACAAACCTCAAATGTACGTGTAACGGTATTGCCGCACCCGCATTTAGAAACCCCACATTACGAAATCTCTTACAATCCGGAAGGCTTTGCCCCAACCAGCTATGAACGCACAGCAGCCACCCGCTTAAGCGAACAGGAACTGGGTTATGAAGCCTCTGAATGGCATTTAGAAGAAGAACAGCACGCTCAGCATGCAGCTGCACCTGCAGCACCGCAAAAGGAACAGAAGCGTCCAGCCAAAGCTCAAGCCGCTGCGCCTGCACAAGTGGCCCCTGCTGCCGCTGCACCAAGTGCTAGCCCATGTGCATGGTTAGAAAACCTGTTTGTGCAAAAACAGGCCAACACGGTTGATCAGTCACGTAGCGCCAACAATGCGGCTGCAGCGATTGAGCAAATGGTCAATAATGGCGCAGTTAGCCGTGGCCAGTTCGGTCAGATTGCAGCTGCGGCGCCTGTGGCTGCACCAGCAGCAGCAACCAGCAATGCTTATCTTGCCCCATCAACTGTGGCCAAGCATGAGCGTGATCACGCTGAAAAACCGGCTGAACGTGAAGAAAAATCATCACGTCACAACAACAAAAAGCGCAGCAAGCACAAAGAGCCGCGCGAGCAAAACAGCCAGAACGACAACAGCCCGGCACAGCATCAGGTACACGAAGAAGTGGTGCAGCTGTCACGTCAGGAGCAACGTCAGGAAGCGCGTGAAAACAAACGCAACTCCCGCCGTCAGCACAACAGCAACAATGAGCAGACGCAAAACGAAGCGCAACAGCAAGATGCTGTGCCACGTCGTGACCGTCGTAACCAGCAACGTCCAGAGCGTCCAAACCGCCACCGCGATGCCAGCGTGCTGAATGACACGGCTGCACCGGCAGCAGCTACAGCAGCACCAGCCGCTGAAGCACAAGGCCTGAAAGTGGACCTGGTGGATGCACCACGTCAGGACGTGATGCCAACTGCTCTGGTGGTGAATGTTGATGCTGCACAAAGTGAAATTGTCGCGCTAAACCAGAACGCAGCCGCTGCACCTGCAGCAACTGCTGAACTTCCGGTTGCGACCAGCACTGAAGCAGTAGAAGAAGCACCAGTACCAAAAGAAGAAGTGGCACCTGCGGCAATTGTGGCTGAAGAGCACAAATCGCAACCGGTGAAACGCGCCAGCAACGATCCGCGTCAGCGTCGTCGCCAGCAACGTGAAGGTCGTGCGCAACAAAACCAGCCGCCAAAGCTGTCACCATCTCAGGTTCCAGCCTTGCAGCAGTACACGGTAGGCAGCCTGATCCGTCATGTGTATGGTGAAGATTGCTCGGTACTGATTGAGCAGTTTGGTTTAGTCCCAACCTTTAACCGCGCCCTGCAAAAGTTCACTGAACAATATGCAGCCAGCCTGGTCGCTCAAGCACCTGCGGCAGAAAGCCAAAAGCAGCCTGTGACCCGTGATGTTGAAGTCAGCAAAGCTGAGCCAGAAGCAGAACCTGCTCCTGTGCTGGACCTGACTCCACCAGCGCCAGTCAAACGTGTGGCCAATGATCCGCGTGAGCGTCGTCGTTTAGCCAAACTTGCTGCCGAACAGGCGCTGGAACAGGCCAAACAGGCCCATGCCGACGAAGCAGAAAAAGCACCCGCTAACGATGCACCAGCAGAAACTGCGGCGGACGCTCAAGCAGCTGAAGCAACAGAAGCCACTGCTGCAAGCAGCACAGCAGCACCTGTAGAAGCGACTGCCGAGCCAGCAGCAACTGAAGCAGCACCAGCGGCTGAAACCACTGCGACTGAAACTGAAGTGGCGACTGAAGAAAGCGCTGCAGCCGAAGCACCGGCTAAAGAAACAGCGAAAGCTGAAGCAGCGCAACCAGTACAGGCTGAACTGCCAGTTGATGCAGCAGATGCCAGCGAAGCACCGGCAAATGCAGAAGCTGAAGCTCCAGAAGCCGCAGCAGACAAGGCCGAGAAAGAAAAACCGGCACGTCCGCGTCGTCCACGTGGCCGTCCACCAAAGAAAGCCAACACCTCAACTGAGTCATAATTTGCTTTTTTGCAGGTGAATAAAAAAATCCAGTCATTTCGGTGACTGGATTTTTTTTGTTAATTTGTCAGATTAGGTTGATTACACTACAACGAAACGATTAAAACCTTAAAGTGCAATATTCATGCGCTAGAACTACAGATTGGATGTCGAGAATAAATAGGATTCATATGAGCCATACAACACAACATGATCTTATTGGTCTGGCCGATGTCGCCGCCAAAATTCCAAAGTTTATCGGCAAAGTCCCGAATCTTATTCAGGGTCTGAGTCAAGCCTATTTACGAACGCCATCCACCCCTGCCGGTCTGGGCATTGCCTTTGAAAAAGCGGTCAAACGTAATCCGCATGGTCTGGCTTTAATGTTTGAAGAGCAGCGCTTTAGCTACAAAGCCCTGAATGAATGGGCCAACCAGATTGCCCACTATTATCTGTCACAAGGCGCACGCAAAGGCGATGTGATTGCGGTAATGCTGGAAAACCGCCCGGAACTGATCGCGACTGTCATCGGTCTGGCCAAAATTGGCGTCACCATTGCACTGGTAAACACCTCACAGGTCGGCAAGGTGCTGACCCATAGCATCAATCTGGTCAAACCGGTCGCGCTAATTGTTGGCGAAGAATGCCGTGCTGCGGTAGAGGAGATTCGTCAGGCGCTGGATTTGCCGGCAGATCGTCTGGACTGGTTTGCCGATCAGGAAACCCAGCGCGATGCGGGCAAAGCTCCGAAAGGCTTTAACAATCTGGCCGAAAAGATCAACCATTTTCCGAAATTCAATCCGCCGACCACGCATTCCGTCCAGGGCAAAGATGGCCTGTTTTATATCTATACCTCGGGAACCACCGGCCTGCCGAAAGCCGTGGTGTTCACCCATAGCCGCTGGACCCTGGCCTATGGCACCTACGGCCATGTA
Source organism: Acinetobacter sp. C15 (assembly GCF_013420645.1). Lineage (NCBI taxonomy): Bacteria > Pseudomonadati > Pseudomonadota > Gammaproteobacteria > Moraxellales > Moraxellaceae > Acinetobacter > Acinetobacter sp. C15. The sequence goes on along the minus strand of NZ_VOXR01000009.1, from coordinate 8,034 downwards.
CTGAATCTGAATCCAAAAGATGTCATGTATGTGACCCTGCCGCTGTATCATGCCACTGGTATTGTGGTGTGCTGGTGCGGCGTAATTGCCGGTAGCGCAACCCTGGCAATTCGACGTAAATACTCCACTTCCAGCTTCTGGAAAGATGTACAGAAATTTAATGCCTCTGCCATTGGTTATGTCGGCGAGCTGTGCCGCTACCTGATGGATGCACCACCATCCGCGCTGGATCAGGGCCATCGTGTTACCAAAATGATTGGGAACGGCATGCGCCCGAATATCTGGAACAAGTTTAAGCAAGGCTTTGGCATTGAAGAAATTCTGGAGCTGTATGCCTCCAGTGAAGGCAATGTCGGCTTTAGCAACATCTTTAACTTTGACAATACCGTTGGTTTTTCTCCAACCCCTTATGCGATTGTGGCTTTCGATAAAGAAAAAAATGAACCGGTCCGGGATGCGCGCGGCTGGTGCCAGAAAGTCAAAAAAGGTGAAGTTGGTTTATTGATTGGCAAAATTACCCGCCGTTCGCCATTTGATGGCTATACTGATCCGGAAAAAAACAAGGCGGTGATTTTAAAAGGCGTTTTCCAGCGTGGCGATCAATACTTTAATACCGGTGATCTGGTACGAAATATCGGCTTCCGTCATGCCCAGTTTGTTGACCGCCTGGGTGATACCTTCCGCTGGAAAGGTGAGAATGTTTCCACCACCGAAGTGGAAAATATACTCTGTGATTATGAGAAAATTGCCGAAGCGGTGGTTTACGGCGTAGAAATTCCAGAAACCAATGGCCGTGCCGGAATGGCGGCCATTACCTTAAATACCGATGCAACACTGGATGAACATGACCTGCAGCAGATGGTGAGCCAGTTTAAACAGGCCCTGCCCGGCTATGCGGTTCCGGTATTTTTACGGATTCAGGCCCAGGTTGAAACCACCGGCACTTTTAAATATCAGAAAAACAAGCTCAAAGAACAGGCATTTAATCCGGCAGCTACCACGGATCGTTTGCTGGTGTTGCTGCCCGGTGCAGCGGCTTATACTGATCTAACCCCGGAAATTTTCGAGCAGATTCAAACCTATCAATACCGCTTCTAAGCCCAAAGTTGTCTATTTTTTGATTCCCTAGCATGAATTTGTTTCATTTATAATCAAACATAGACAACTTTTTTATTTTTTACTTGCGCTCAAACGAGATCTTGCTACAATACGCTCCATCAAATGATATGGGTCGTTAGCTCAGTTGGTAGAGCAGCGGACTTTTAATCCGTTGGTCCCGCGTTCGAGTCGCGGACGACCCACCACTCATTTGAAAGCCTAAGATGGGTCGTTAGCTCAGTTGGTAGAGCAGCGGACTTTTAATCCGTTGGTCCCGCGTTCGAGTCGCGGACGACCCACCATCTTTCCTTAGGAACTCTGCAAAAACTCCAGTTCTTGCATCTTAAAAAATAAGCAGCTTATTTTTTATTCCTCAGGGTCGTTAGCTCAGTTGGTAGAGCAGCGGACTTTTAATCCGTTGGTCCCGCGTTCGAGTCGCGGACGACCCACCATTTATCTTCCAGAATAAATATCCTCGCTTCCCTACTCTGCATTGCACATTTATATGCTGGGCTGCATTGCATCTGCGCTACAACCTCAATATTAATGTGGATGAAAGAACGCTCAATCTGCTTTTTTAATCGGCCGACTTTTCCAGATAATAAGCATGTGCCGGTAAAGGATTACGGGAAAAATACTGCTGATTTACCGTCGATACTGTGGCAATTTTTTCTAAATCCATGCGTAGATTCTGCGTGTCATCAATATCATAAAAAATTTCCACCCCATTACTGCGATGCACAATAATCTGGTGTGCGGTTTCATCATACATCCAGTAATCCAGATAATAGTTCATTTGTGCACCGGCCATGACCCGGCCAAGATAGACAATGGAACGATGTGCGGTGCCATCGGGCAATAAAGTCAGAATAAAATCGGCTGTACCGGTCTCACATTTGACATAGGCATCTTCACAGCTAATTTTTACCTGATACCGGCCGAAATAGGCCAAGGCCGCTTCCGGCACCACGGCTTTATCGGCATCTTTTGCAGATGGAAATACCGGTTGGCCAGCCACTTCACTCAGGCGTTTACTTGGCACATCTTCCGTCACCTGCAGGTCTGCCACGGGTGTAAACGGCTGTGCCTCCTCTCCTTCTTGACTGTTAAACGTCGGGTCACAAGCGGCCAAAGACAGGCAACAGATTCCCCATAACCATTTCGAACAATGCACAGCCAATATGGTGTCTCCCGGGTATCAATAAAAATAGCCACCGTATGCCTTTGCATCAGGTTGATGGGCACACAGAGAAGCTATTGAAATTACATGAATTTTCACCCAAATCTACAGTTTTTGTAGACCTGTTTCAAGATTTTAAAGCGCAATATTTATACCGTGTCATTTTATTTACATAAATTAACGATTTATAGCGCATTGACCCTTTAAAAACGGAAATAGGTCGCCATTTTTATTTTATGAGTTGTTGATTGACTCACCATTTTATTTTTTAAGGAGACCTCAATGGCCAATGTTGGTTTATACCGCTCTAACCGCTCAAACATGATTGCAGGTGTAATGGGTGGTATTGCTGAACGTTTTGGTTGGAATGCAAATTTACTCCGCATTATTTTTGTGTTGGTATCCATTATGAGTGCCGCCTTCCCGGGTATTCTGGTGTACTTGGTACTGTGGCTGGTGATGCCGAAAAAGAAAGCTGAAATTGAACACGTGAATGGCTATCGCAATCCGGTACGTACCATTCATGAAGATCAGAACAGTTACCGTTAATCTTCATTTTTCTTGCACAGTTTAAAGCTACGGTGGCCCCCTATTACCGTAGCTTCTTTTTTCTGGCTTTAACTTTCCGTAGTTTTGCTGCGTAGCCAGATCAGACGCTGGTTCATGGCGGCAATCATATCGGCGCGGCTAATAATCCCGACCAGCTGCTGCTGTTCCACCACTGGAATATAGTTAAACGAACGTTCCACAAAATACGGGACCAGATCGGCAATACTCTGATGTGGTTTTACCGTCACCACCTTGCGGTTCATAATGTGTTTGACCTGATGCTGCCATGACATCCGCACATCAGTAGCATGTTTAAACCATTCCACCACTTCATACAGTGCCAATGTGCCGACCAGTTGCTGCTCGGCATTTACCACCGGCAAGCTCATTAAATTGACCTGCTTGAACTTGTCTAGCGCGAGCTGGATATCATCATCCTGCTGCAAGGTAATCACATCATGGGTCATGATATCTTCACAGCGCCATTCCTGCACGTTTTCATCCTGCATACGCGCATTGGCCTGATATTGCGCTTCCAGAATAATTTTCTGCAAGTCATATTCACTAATGTCCAGCAGCTCGGTCTGATGCTCCAGCACATGATGAATATCTTGCGGCTGAATGGTGACTTTCTGGGTCGGGGTCGGGTCTTGCGAACGCAGGTTCAGCTGGGCCTTGTGTGGATATTGCTTGCCGGTCAGTCGGTTAAACATCATTGCCACCAACAGCAATAACAGCGAATTTAACAGCACCGGATAAAAGATAAATAAATAGCCCAGTTCACTGACCGCCTCACCGCCCAATACCGCAGTAATTGCGACTGCACCACTCGGTGGATGCAGCGAATCGGTCGACATCATTAAAATAATAGATAAGGCCACCGCCACACTAAAGGCTTCGGTCAGATTCGGAATATACAGCGCACAGGTCACACCAATAATGCCGGCAATAGTATTGCCGATCACCATATTCCACGGCTGTGCCAGCGGACTGGCCGGCACCGCAAACAACAATACTGACGACGCACCCATCGGCGCGATATACCAGGCATTAATATCGCCCAGAATCCATAAGCTGATCAGTGAAGATAAACTTAAGCCCAGCAAAGCACCCAATCCGCACAACAGACGTTCTTTCAGCGGCAGTAATTTGAAATTGGGTTTTAAGATTTCTAACCATTCAGATTGCGGATGAAACACGGGAATCCTTTGTGATTTTGGCGACGGCCGCCATTATAAAATGAAGCAGCTTATAAGATGTATTCATTCTATATCTTATAATTATGAATTTTTCTGTTGAGATGTATATCAGTATAGGCACACTGAATCATCCTCTTTTTAGAAAAAATTGATAAGCCCTTCATTTTAAAAACATCGTTTTTGCGTATACACCGTTCAGCGCAGATGATTGCGCTGTATACACCAGATGAAACCAATCTTTGAGAAAAATGACTGAAATGACAATGCTGGGTTTTCCCCGAATCCTACAGATCAAAATCCGTTTTTTGTGGATAGACAGATCAACCGAATGTCGGTTTCTCTACTGATTTTTCATGGCGATTTTTCGGTTAGGCTTCGCTTCCTGATCAAAGCGCCAGCATTGTATGGATAACCTTTGCTACCTCCCGCCAAAATCCTTATAATTGAGCACAATTTTTCTCTAATTTTAAGTGGATGACCATGAGTCGCGCCATATCGCATATTGATACTTTCCAAGGCTTAATTCTTGCCTTACAAAATTACTGGGCGGAGCAAGGCTGCGTCGTGTTGCAGCCTTACGACATGGAAATGGGTGCAGGAACATTCCACACTGCAACTTTCCTACGTGCATTAGGGCCTGAAACCTGGAATGCCGCTTATGTGCAACCTTCACGTCGTCCGAAAGATGGCCGTTATGGTGAAAACCCGAACCGTTTGCAACACTACTACCAGTTCCAGGTGGTATTAAAGCCAAACCCGGACAACATCCAGCAGCTGTATCTGGATTCTTTAAAAGCCATCGGGATTGATCCTTTGGTTCACGACATCCGTTTTGTCGAAGATAACTGGGAATCACCAACACTCGGTGCTTGGGGCTTAGGTTGGGAAGTCTGGCTGAATGGTATGGAAGTGACGCAATTCACTTACTTCCAGCAAGTCGGTGGTGTTGAATGTTATCCGGTCACCGGTGAAATCACTTACGGTTTAGAACGTCTGGCGATGTATCTGCAAGGGGTCGACTCTGTGTATGACCTTGTTTGGACTAAAGGTCAGTTCGGTACGGTCACCTATGGCGATGTATTCCATCAAAACGAAGTAGAACAATCGACCTATAACTTCGAATATGCGCCAGTCGACAAACTGTTTGAACTGTTCGACTTTTACGAAGCAGAAGCCTCTCGTTTGATGGAAGCGAAACTGCCACTTCCTGCCTATGAGCAAGTGGTGAAAGCATCACACAGCTTTAACCTGCTTGATGCGCGTGGTGCGATTTCTGTGACTGAGCGTCAGCGTTATATTTTACGTGTCCGTACATTGGCGCGTGCCATTGCACAAAGCTACGTGGCCGCACGTGCAGAGCTTGGTTTCCCAATGGCAGAACCGCATTTACGTGATGAAGTTCTGGCACAGTTAAAAGCACAGGTTGAGGCGGAAGCCGCGCAAGCAGAAAAATCAGCGGAGAGCAAATAATGTCTAAACATACTGTTTTATTTGAACTTGGCTGTGAAGAACTTCCACCAAAAAGCCTGAAAAAATTACGTGATGCGTTACAGGCTGAAACGGTTAAAGGCTTAAAAGATGCAGGTCTGGCTTTCGATTCAATTGAAGCTTATGCTGCACCACGTCGTTTGGCACTTAAAATTGTCAATGTAGATGGCGCGCAAGCCGACACTCAAAAACGTTTTGACGGCCCTGCAAAACAAGCAGCGTTTGATGCTGAAGGCAATCCAACCAAAGCTTTAGAAGGCTTTATGCGTGGTCAAGGCATTACGGTTGATCAAGTATCGACTTTCCAAGCAGGTAAAGTTGAAAAAGTGTGTTACTTAAAAGATGTCAAAGGTCAAAGCCTTGATGCGCTGTTACCGCAAATTTTACAAAATGCTTTGGACAACCTGCCAATTGCGAAACGCATGCGTTCTGCAGCCAGCCGTACTGAATTCGTTCGTCCGGTAAAATGGGTGGTGTTGCTGAAAGACAACGATGTGGTTGATGCAACCATTCAAGATCATAAAGCTAGTAACGTGACGTATGGTCACCGTTTCCATGCACCTGAAGCGATTACGCTGGCCAATGCAGATGCATACTTAGATGCACTTCGTAGCGCTTATGTGGTTGCATCATTTGAAGAGCGTCAAGCCGTTATCGACCAGCAAGTCAAAGCCTTGGCGGATGAAGTCAATGCGATTGCGATTGTACCAAGCGACCTTCGTGATGAAGTAACCGCACTGGTTGAATGGCCTGTTGCGCTTCGTGCCAGCTTCGAAGAACGCTTCCTTGCTGTTCCTCAAGAAGCGCTTATTACGACCATGCAGGACAACCAAAAGTACTTCTGCCTGGTGAATAGCGATAATAAACTGCAACCGTACTTCATTACGGTGTCAAACATCGAGTCGAAAGATCCGTCACAAATTATTGAAGGTAACGAGAAAGTCGTTCGTCCACGTTTGTCGGATGCTGAATTCTTCTTCCTGCAAGACCAAAAACAACCGCTTGCGTCTCGTAAGGAGAAACTAGCGAATATGGTATTCCAGGCAGAACTCGGTACGCTTTGGAACAAATCTGAACGTATTGCCAAACTTGCTGTTGCGCTTGCGCCAATTACAGGTGCAAATGCGGCTGACGCTGAAAAAGCTGCCCTGCTGGCAAAATGTGACTTAACCTCTGAGCTTGTAGGTGAATTCCCAGAACTTCAAGGCATCGCGGGAACTTACTATGCACGTCTTGAAGGCGAAAATGATGAAGTGGCTGAAGCACTTGGCGAGCAGTACTTGCCTAAATTTGCAGGTGATGTTTTACCGAAAACCAAAACAGGTACAACCATTGCGCTTGCAGACCGCTTAGATACGCTCACCGGTATTTTCGGTATTGGTCAAGCGCCTACAGGTTCGAAAGACCCGTTTGCCCTGCGTCGTTCTGCAATTGGTATCTTACGTCTAGTGACTGAAAACGAGCTTGATGTTTCAATCGAAGATTTGATCAAACTTGCTTTAGCTGCGTATGGCGATGTACTCAAAGATCACGATAAGACTTTAAACGATGCGGTTGCATTCCTTGAAGGTCGTTACCGTGCCAAATATGAAGACCAAGGTGTGGCTGTTGACGTGATTCAAGCGGTTCAAGCGTTGTCGCCAAAATCACCACTTGATTTTGACAAACGTGTCAATGCGGTTAATCACTTCCGCGCATTGCCTGAAGCGGCTGCACTTGCTGCTGCGAATAAGCGTGTTGCCAATATTCTTGCTAAAGAAGCGGCACCAGCTGGTGAAGTGGTTGAAGCAAACTTGGTTGAAGATGCTGAAAAAGCATTGTTCGCTGAACTTGCGAAAATCACGCCTGTGGTTGAACCATTATTTGCTGCCAAAGACTACACTGCTGCATTGTCTGCACTTGCTGCACTGCGTGCGCCTGTAGATGCGTTCTTTGACGGTGTAATGGTGATGGCGGATGATGCTGAATTAAAAGCAAACCGTTTACGCTTGCTTGCTCAGCTTCGCGCCTTATTTACCAAAGTGGCGGATATTTCGGTGCTTCAACACTAAAGATGAGTATTTATAACGACTCACCTATCACCCTTGCAATCCTCAAGCTCTTTCAAGAGCTTGAGGATTGGATTTCAATGAATCATCAATATCTTCCTCATGGTGCCGTTAAGGCATTTATTTTTGGTGGCTGTGCGTTTCACATCCACACCAATGCTCGAGGTAGCAATGATATTGATGCTGAAATCCAATCGATCAGCCAATTAAAAAAAGAAGATATTTTCTTATTTCTAGAAAATAATGATATTGAACAAAACTAAGAGCGCATTCTCGCTCTTTTAAGGGCGAGTTAGCTCTTTTTTAATGACATGGACTTTTTAGCATTTTTTTCTGACGTTGGTGTTCTTTGTTCTTCAATGTATTTTTTCACTACATCCAAACTTGCGCCACCACAGGATACAGCGCAGTAACTAGGCGACCAAAAGTGATTGCCCCATAGTTTTTCCTTAACTTCATCCCAAAATGAACG
>NZ_VOXR01000097.1:0-2594 GCF_013420645.1 Acinetobacter sp. C15 | reverse complement strand
GTAAGCGTCCGCTGAACCCCACTTTTTCTAACTCATTAATACCGCGATAGTGTCCACTTAAATTTAAGTGGACACCTATTTATGGATTTAAAGACAGTTATAGACAGTGCACCAACGCTAAAAAAGCCCCGTCGAACCTTCACAGCTGAATTTAAACATCAACTTATTCAGCAATGCCAGCAGCCAGATACATCAGTGGCCAAGGTAGCAATGCAACATCAGATCAATGCCAATCTGCTACATAAATGGATTCGTCAGTCCAGATCAATGCCCCCTGCATTAAAAACCCCATCCATTCCACAGACTGACTTTCTTCCGGTCATTCTTCACCCGACTCCAGTCAAACAAGAAGCACCTCTACCACCTGTGCCAGAGAAGAAAGCTGTCGCTCATATCAGGATTCCATTACATGAGGCACCAAGTTCCGCAAGGGATCAGATGATCGAGATCGACTGGCCGGTGGAGTCAGTAACTGAATTACTGTTGCTGATCCAGGGTTTGACTCAATGATTCGTATTGATGAGATCTGGTTGTCTACCCAGCCGATGGACATGCGTGCAGGGATGGATACAGCCATGGCTCAGGTGCTGAGAGCCTTTGGCTACATCAAACCGCATTGCGCTTACCTGTTCTGTAATAAGCGTGGCCATCGTATGAAAGTGCTGGTGCATGATGGACTGGGTATCTGGCTGTGTGCCCGGCGGCTGGAACAGGGGAAATTCCACTGGGCTAAAGTTCACCAGGGTGAAAGTATGGCGATCAGCCCGGAGCAGTTACAGGCACTGATCCAGGGTTTGCCCTGGCAAAGAATCGGACTGCAGCAAGTGGTAACAATGCTCTAAACCAGGCTCATCCATTCTGCTATTCTCCAAACGTTCTATTTCCTCTGCATCATGACCTCAGGCATACTGCGGTCATGAATACGCTGCCTGATTTAAGCCAACTGACCCATGAACAACTGCTGGAATTTACCAGACAGTTGGCGATGCAGCATCAGTCTCTGGCACAATCTAAACAACAACTGGAACAATCAAATCAGCAATTAGATGCCAGAGTTCAACATCTTGAAGTCACCAATCAGCAATTAGATTCTAAAGTTCAACATCTTTCTATTCTCAATCAAAAATACGAGCATGAGCTTGCACTATTTAAACAGCATAAATTCGGCAGTAAAAACGAACATCTAACCGCAAAACAAATCCATCTCTGGGATGAAGCGGTTGAAGAAGATATTGCAGCGGTTGATCTGGAACTGGAACGACTGAATGCAGATAAAACCAATGCAGCTGCACAGAAAGCCCCAGTCAACAAACCTAAACGTCGGCTGTTGCCAGATCATCTACACACCCTCCGTATTGAGCATGAACCTGAATCAACACAATGCAGTTGTGGCTGTACCTTGCGTCGTATCGGTGAAGATGTCAGTGAAAAACTGAATTTCAGACCGGCACAGTTCTATAAGGAACAGCATGTGCGTGGTAAATGGGTCTGTGATCAGTGTGACACTCTGACTCAGCAAGCGATGCCAGCCTATGTGATTGATAAAGGCATTGCTTCACCTGAATTGCTTAGCCATGTGCTGGTGTCAAAGTATGCCGATCATTTGCCTTTGTACCGTCAACGTCAAATCTTTCTACGCGCAGGTGTTGATCTGTCTAGATCAACGTTATCTGACTGGATTGGCCGCTGTGGGGTGGAACTGGAACCTCTGGCCAATGCCTTAAAACAGGTGGTACTGCAACAGCAGGTGATCCATGCAGATGAAACACCGGTGACGGTCATGCAGATGGGTGAAAATGAGAAAAAGCCCAAAAAAGGTTATGTCTGGGCCTATGCCAGCACACAGTACAATCCAGTTCAGGCAGTGATCTATGACTTTCAAGATAGCCGTTCTGGCCAGCATGCTGAAGACTTCCTGAAAGGCTGGCAGGGTCATTTGGTCTGTGATGATTACAGTGGTTATAAAGCACGCTTTAGATCAGGTCAGGTCATTGAGGTGGGCTGCATGGCACATGCACGTCGTAAATTCCATGAACTACATGTGACCAAGAAAAGTCAGGTCGCTGAACAGGCATTAGTGCTGATTCAGAAATTATATGCGATAGAAGCAGAATTAAGAAAAAAGACGGATGGTACAGCGGAAGACCGCTGCGAATACCGACAACAGCATAGTCAACCGGTCATGCAACAACTATATGAATGGCTCAACCAACATCAGCTGACGGTGCCATCGAGTTCTCCAACCGCCCGGGCGATCAATTACAGCCTAAAACGTTGGACTGCTTTAAGCCGCTATCTGGATGATGGCAATCTACCCATTGACAATAATTGGATAGAGAACCAAATGCGTCCCTGGGCCTTGGGGCGTAAGAACTGGCTATTTGCAGGTTCGCTGCGCAGTGGTCAACGAGCTGCCAATATCATGACTTTAATCCAGTCAGCAAAGCTGAATGGCTTGGATCCGTATGCCTATTTAAGTGATGTGCTGAAAAGGTTGCCAACACATAAAGTGCCCCAAATAGAAGAATTACTACCTCACCGCTGGAAACCTGAACCCCGTTAAAACTTGGCGATGGCGTTCAGCGGATGCTTAC
>NZ_VOXR01000096.1:0-2649 GCF_013420645.1 Acinetobacter sp. C15 | reverse complement strand
GTTGAATTTCTTTGTCAGACATAGTGATCAGCATCTATATTTCATATCCAGTCCATGATGTTTAAACCATCATAAACCAGACATTTTTATTGGTGAGAATATAGACACTTTAAATGGGTTCTAACAAAAGAATTTCGTATAACGTGTATTATGTTAATTTTAGAAAAATTTTATAATCTTTGTAGAAGCCTTCAGCCATTACTCTAAAAACTTAGGCTCATACCGAATTTTTAAGACTTTGTTTAGAAAACTAGATAAAGCTGATACATTAAAAATGAGATTATAAAAAAGAAAGATGGTGCCATTGATGAAAATTAAACATCCCATTCTAAAATTGGTCGTAAGCTGTCTATGCTTAAATTCAACATATGCAATAGCCTCTCCTGTCATTCTCAATAATGGCAAAGTCCAAACATCTAATATCTCTAGCAAAATGCCAGGAACAATCTTATCCATACAAGAAGAGAGTATTGATCTATTTACCAATGCTTCACAGCGGTTCTTAATCACTTACCGTAGTCGCGGAGTACAGTCTGAACCAATTGTGACTTCAGGATATCTCTTACTGCCTAAAGGTAAAGTACCCAAAGGGGGATGGCCTGTTCTTGCTTGGGCTCATGGTACAACTGGTGTAGCAGATACTTGTGCGCCTTCTGGAGATTATGTCGGCGGCCCAGTCCATGTCTATCAACAAATTGCTGCGAAAGCACTAAATGCCTGGCTTGCCCGCGGATATGCAGTCGTCGCACCTGATTATCAGGGTTTAGGTACTCCAGGTGGACATCCATATATGAATGCACAAAGTCAGTTGCACACTGTCGTTGATGCCGTACGGGCGACCCACCTTTTAAAGCCTTATAAATTTAGTAAAAACTGGTATGTAATGGGGCATAGTCAAGGCGGTGCAGCATCTCTGAAGGTTGCAGCGGACGGTCAGAAAGATGCACCTGAATTTAATTTGCGTGGGGCAATTGCACTCGCACCGGGTGGCTATCAATACCAAGGAATCGCTGAATACGTAGCAACCCATTCTCAAATTGAAACAAGTGTTGCCGCATTTTTCCCAGTCGTACTTCTGGGAGCAGAAGCAGCAGATCCTAGCCTAGCTCCAGCAAATTTAGTTAGTTCAGAGATGGGGGAAATTCTTAATTATGCACGTAATCGCTGTTTGTCAGAATTACAATCTGATCTAAAAGCAGCACCTAAAACAGTCTTTAAACCGAATGTAAATTTGACACCTTTGACAAATTATTTAAAAAAACAGTCTATTGAGAATATGACACCTACTGTGCCGCTTTTAATTGTACAAGGTGATAAAGATCAGCTTGTAGATTACCGTGGTACTTATGCTTACTATCAGCAAGTATGTAAGAATCAAAAACCTATTGCCTTTCACCCGGTCAAGAATGGAGATCATCGTGACTCTTTAAGACAAAGTGAATTGCTGATTGGAAGCTTTATCAATTCAGTTGAACAAGGGAAAACTATAAATACCTGCAATTCAAAATGATGCGGTAGATTTAGGATTTTGAACTCAAAATAAAGCTATGCAGTAGAAGAATTAAATATTTCGAGTTTTAATATACAAATGGAAATAAATCAAAATGATGCCACAAAGTTTATTATCACTGACGAATAAAATAGCACTTGTAACAGGCGGTGCAGCAGGTATTGGGAAAGCCAGCGCTCTCATTCTTGCACAAGCAGGCTCGGACGTTATGATTGCCGATTTAAATTTAGAAGCAGCTAAACATACAGCTGAAGAAATCAAGAAGCTGACTGGACGCAACATAGAATATGTTGCATGCAATATTCTGCAAGATGATCAATTGGTCAATGCAGTGAATAAAACAATCGAAACCTTTGGTCACATTCACATCTTAGTGAACAATGCTGGAGGAGGTGGCGGTGGTCGTGAATCTCCTGATCAAATTAGCGTAGATACTATAGAACGTGATTTTCAGCTTAATGTATTTGCTGCTTGGCGATTGTGTCAGCTCGTCGCACCGCATATGAATAAAGCGGGTTACGGCTCAATCATAAATATCAGCTCTATGAGTTCAATTAACAAAAGCCCTGCTATGAGCGGATATGCATCATCAAAAGCAGCGTTAAATCATATGGTCGCTAATTTGGCTCATGATCTTGGTCCAAATATACGTATTAATGCTGTAGGACCCGGAGCAATTCGTACCGCAGCATTAGAAAAAGTACTGAAGCCTGAGATTGAAAAAACAATGCTCTCCCACACACCATTACAACGATTAGGTGAACCCGAAGATATCGCGAGAGCTGTGTTATTCTTTGCCTCACCTATTTCATCATGGGTTTCTGGACAAACCTTATTTGTAAATGGTGGTGGTGTACAAACACTTGATTAAAGAGTGCTGTCTAAAACCTAAAATTCTTATAAATTGAATATGAGGTGCAATCTGTATTTGGATGCATAGCAACTGGCTTAAAGTTGCTAAACAGATCCCACTAACTGCTTCTATTTAACATAATGGATATTATACGAAGTACATTTGTAAGCCCAAAGTAGAAATGTCCGGTTTCTCCAAAGTAAAAATGTCCGCTTTTAGAATATGCACTTTTGCAATTTTCTTAGCGGACGGTTTGATATGTTGGTGTCTATGTCGGATAAAGAAC
>NZ_VOXR01000095.1:0-3038 GCF_013420645.1 Acinetobacter sp. C15 | reverse complement strand
GCTCATGAAATACGGTATTCTGATGTGACAAAACCTGAATCCTGGTCGTTAAAGTGTTTGTTTGCACTCATATTTTAACTGTTAGGACTCAGGTTTTTTATTTAAAGCAAACTATGGGACAGCAGTGAGCCTATAGCTCCCATTTTTATTGTTAAACGTTGAATCCTATATGTTTTCCTGTTGGAAGCTCTACATCAATACGGAGCTTCCCTCCCATTGCCTCAACATACTTTTTCATGGTTGAAATCTTAAGATCATTGCCACGATTTTCTATTGCTGAAAGCGATGGCTGTTTTATTCCCAAAGTTTCAGCAAGCTCTTTTTGAGAAATTTCGAGTTCTTCACGAATAAGATGAAGCTGATTTTCTAGCAGTAATTCATCAGCCATTTTTTGAATACGGGCTTGGCTCTCTGGAGAGCGGCTAGCTAACAATTCTTGCAGAGTCTTAGCCATTAGATTTATCTCCTAGGGTAGTGAGATGAAGTTGGTATTGTTCATCTGCAATATCCAGCATGTCTTTATAAAAACGCTTTTTACCGCCTTTATCAGCAATACATAGAACAATAGCCTGTCGTAAGGGATCAAATGCGAAGAAAGCTCTTAAGGGTCTACCGCGATGTTGAACACGCAGTTCTTTCATATTGGTAAATTTAGACTCATACACAGTATCTACTAAAGGACGGCCTAAACTCGGTCCCTGCTGCTGTAGAACAACCAGGGCAGCTAGGACCTTCTCTTGTGTAGGTTCATCTTGCTGTTCAAGCCACTGATTAAATAGATCTGTCGTAATGACTGTCCACATACCACAACCAAAATATAGATTATAGTCTATATTTTAGGGGCATTATGTTTGTTTTGCAAATGAGAAAGGATAGGCAATAAAAAACCCCGGTATCCTGCCGGGGTTTTTTATTGTGCGATCTTTGGTAGGTGCTGCTCTACCTCACAATCCTAGTGTTAGAACTTATCATTGTTGTTTTTTGCTCCGGAACATCCTGTTCCTGTATGAATCTATCGTAGGGATATTCTAGCTATCCTGATAGCCGCAAAGAACTGGAATTTGAGTAAGCTAAAGCGTACAAAGTGCCTGAAATTTATCCACAAGAAATGGGGATAATTTTGAACATTCACGCATTGATAAAATTTAAAAAATCGCAAAATCGACTACTTTTTAAACAAAATTATTGGCAAGAACTATCAAAACCGCCTAAAAAAAAGCCGACTTGTTTCAAAATCGACTTTTTGCTGATTTCTTAGTCATGACTAAATTTTTAAGTTATTGATTTTTAAATTAATATACAAATGTAATTCGTATAACCACCATTATGTTAAATGAGCTGCTAATGAATAACATTTCTCACAAATTTTACCTGTTCATCACTTTTATTATGATATGAGTACAAAGTAGAGCTGGAAAAAATAAACGAATCTTCAGGGCCTAGAATCTTAAATTGACCTTCAATTTCAAGTGTTAACTCTCCATGGATAATATAGAGCATTTCTTTCCAGCCTTCTGGATCAGGTTCAGCTATATAAGAATCGCCAGCTGCTAGTGACCATATCCACATTTCTGTCTGTGTACCGTTATCCACTGTACCCAGTAAATTTGCATAGCTTTCTGTATGATTGCCTTTCCAAGCTAAGATATTTGTACAAGAGTGTTGAATTTTTGAATCTAGCGGACTAACTAAAGTACTAAAACTAATATTTAGGGCATTTGCTATAGCATCTAATTTAGCCAAACTAATATTTATTTGATCTGCTTCTAAAGCAATTATTGTACGTCTGCTTACCCCTGAACGATCAGCAAGCTCTTGTTGAGTCAGTTCTATTTTCTCTCGAAAAAAACGAATATTTTTTCCTAAAAATTCAAGGACAGTGTTCATTCTGAGTATTCACAAATTTAATGTGCAATATATTGCACTATAAACAAGATGGATGCAATAATAGTGCAGTATATTTCACTTTAGATTTTGTAATGTCCTTAATTCATGTCTTAAAAGAAAGATTACCTCCTGAGATCGTACTTATATTTATAACTATGATTTGGGGAGGAACCTTTTTAGCTGTTCACTATGTCCTTAATTACACGACTCCTATTTTCTTTGTTGGTTGCCGATTTCTGGTTGCTGCTATGATTTTGCTTATTTTTACGTTTAAGTATCTAAAAAAGATAAGTAAAGATGATGTTATTGCGGGTATTTCGATAGGTGCCGTACTAGCACTTTCATACGGACTTCAAACTATAGGTTTAAAGACGATAACAAGTAGTGAGTCTGCATTTTTAACAGCACTATATATTCCTCTTGTACCAATATTAATCTGGATTTTTTATCGAAAACTTCCAAATATCTTTATTTGGATTGGAATATTTTTTTCCTTTATTGGTTTGATACTTCTAACAGGGAATGATTTTAGGGGCGTTAACTTTAATTTAGGGCAAATTTTTACTCTCTTGAGTGCACTGGGGATAGCTCTTGAAATCATTTTGATCAGTAAGTTTGCAGGTAGAGTCGATTTAAAGAATGTCACTATCATCCAATTAGTAGTAGCGTCTATTTTCTGTTTTTTTATCATGCCTTTCGCAGGAGAAACGGAAATTCCTAATATTTCATGGCAACTCGTAGTAGTTACATTAAGTCTGGGATTTGCCAGCACACTCATTCAATTTGCTATGAATTGGGCACAACGTACTGTAGATCCTTCTAGGGCCGCTATTATCTATTCAGGTGAGCCTGTTTGGGCAGCAATATTCGGAAGGCTGGCAGGAGAGCGTTTACCCTTTTTAGCTCTTATTGGTGGGCTTTGTGTCATTTTAGGAATATTAATTAGTGAGATAAAAACTAAAAAGAAATAGTTTTATTATTGAGTTTCTCTAAAATTAACATAATACACGTTATACGAATTCCCAATGTAAGCCCAAAGTAGAAATGTCCGGTTTCTCCAAAGTAAAAATGTCCGCTTTTAGAATATGCACTTTTGCAATTTTCTTAGCGGACGGTTTGATATGTTGGTGTCTATGTCGGATAAAGAACTT
>NZ_VOXR01000094.1:0-3132 GCF_013420645.1 Acinetobacter sp. C15 | reverse complement strand
ATGGAGAAATCTGATAGATATGTTTTACCTGAGAGACGGATGAGGAGTTACCCAAGAGTTGTAAAAGGAAAACCTCAAAAATACCCAAGAAAAAGCCAGTCAATCTCTTAACTGACTGGCATTACTCAGTTGAGGGCTTTTTGTTGTGCGTTTATAAGACTTCATCAATCAGGTTTTCAATCGCATCAGGGCGAGAATTCTGCTGCTGATTTTGCGCTGGTTGTTGCGGCTGTGCCGGTTGCTGTGGCTGAGGCTGCATTGGTGGTGGAGTCGCCTCATCCGGAATCAGGATTTCCTCACCCGGCAAATCATCAAAATCATGCTGCGGTGCAGGCGCGACCGGTGCCGGCGCAGGACGATACAGCGGACGGGCCAATGGCGGTGATGAACGATAGCGCTGCTGCAACTCCTGCTCCATGCTGTCATTGCTGGCACTATCGCGGCTTAGCTGGTTGCCTTTACGGTCCAGACTGACCCAGGCTTCCGGTGTACCTTGCAGGGCTTTACCCATAAACTCGGTCCAGATCGGCAGGGCTGCGACACCGCCATATTCACGACGACCCAAAGTCGTTGGCTGGTCAAAACCGACCCAGGAAATGGTCACCAGTTTACCATTAAAGCCGGCGAACCAGGCATCTTTGGCATCGTTGGTGGTTCCGGTTTTTCCACCAATATCATTACGGCCAATACGCAGGGCAGCGCGTCCGGTACCGTACTGAATCACATCACGTAGAATATTGGCCATATCATAGGCCGAGCTGGATTTTAAAATACGCTGTGCCTGACGATACTGGCTGCGTTCAATCTTGTTGGCTGGCGCTGCATCTGCAGTTTGGATTGACTGATTGGTGACTTCAATCACTTCATCATCTGGCGTTTTTACTTCAGCTGTTTCAGGATTTTTTTCATCTTCAGTGATACAGGCAATGCAGGCATATTCAGGATTGGCCTGATAGATGGTTTTGCCATACGCATCTTCAATACGCTGAATAAAATGCGGTTGTACCCGATAACCGCCATTGGCAAAGGTGGCATAGCCGGTGGCCATTTGCACCGGCAGCACCTGTGGCGTACCTAAGGCGATGGTGTAGTTATGCGGAATCTGGTCTTCCTGCAAGCCAAAATCCATAAATAGTTGGCGGGTACGGTCCAGACCGACGGTTTGAAGTAAGCGGACTGAAACGGTATTTCGAGATAAATACAGCGCACGGCGTAAAGGAATCATGCCCAGATAACGGCCATCCGAGTTACGTGGTGACCATTTGCCAATGGTAATTGGGCTGTCATTGAGCATGGTATGCGGAGTCATGCCGCGTTCCAGCGCCATCGCATAAACAAAGGGTTTGATAATTGAGCCTGGCTGGCGCCAGCCTTGCAAGGCACGGTTAAAGGTCGATTGATAAAAGTTATAACCGCCGACAATGGCTTCAATCGCGCCATTGTTTGGGTTAATTGCAATCAGCTGCCCCTGAACTTTGGGAACTTGCACCAGTGACCAGGAACTTTTGTTCTGGTTGGGGCGTAAACGGACAATATCGTTAACTTTGACAATTTGAGCTGCCCGGTTTGGTGCTGCGCCAACACTATTGGCATTGCGATAGGGACGCGCCCAGGACATGCCAGACCACGGGACAGTGACGGTAGAACCATCCTGCATCAGAGCTTCAAAAGAATTGTTCAGGACTTTGGTGACTTGTGCGGGATAGGTGTTGGCAAAGGCACGAAAGTCACTCAGTGGCTGGTCATGCGCTTCGGCACCGCGCCAGCCATGACGGCGGTCATATGCTTCTAGACCATTTTGCACCGCCTGCTCGGCATAAGCCTGACGTTTACTGTCAATGGTGGTGTAAACCTTATAACCAGAATCAACCGCCTGCTTGCCGAATTTTTTGACCAGTTCAGCTCGGACCATTTCCCCAACATAGGGGTGAATATTACTGATACTGCGATCCGGCATATCCAGGTTAATTGGCTCGGCAATCCCACCCTGATATTCATTCTGGTTGATATAACCGAGTTGCAGCATCCGGCCCAGAATCCAGTTGCGACGTTCTAAGGCACGTTCCGGATTGACCACTGGATTGTAACGTGATGGCGCTTTTGGCAGACCAGCAATCATCGCCATTTGCGCAATACTCAGTTCTTCCAAGCTTTTGTTATAGTAAATTTTGGCTGCTGCCGTGATCCCGTAAGCATTTTTACCGAGAAAGATTTTATTGACATACAGGGTCAGAATTTCTTCTTTGGACAGGTTCTGTTCAATTTTTCGGGCTAGAAAAATTTCAGTCAGTTTGCGTCTTAAAGTGCGTTCCGGGCTTAAATAATAGTTCTTGGCCACCTGCATGGTAATGGTCGAGCCACCGGTTTGCACATTAGAACCGGTCACCGCTTCACTCACCGCACGGCCTAGGCCTTTAAAGCTGATGCCGCTATGTTCGAAAAAGGCCGAATCTTCAGCCGCTAAAAAGGCATAGATAAACTTTTCGGGAATCTGGTTGTACTCGACAGGTACAGAAAGTTTGCCACCATACTCTGCAATTAACTGATTATCCGTGCTATAAACTTGTAAAGGCTTCAAAAGAGGCGCTTTTTTTAGAGTGGTCATTTCCGGCAAAGATGGGGCAATATAGAGATACATGCCATAAAAACCCATCGGAATGGAAACTAACACAATAATTATGAGCAAAAAAAATGGATGAACACGGCCCGAACAAGATAGCTTTTTCATAACAAGTAAGTTTTAATAAGAGCTAATGGCAAACTAATTGCTGGTCAGTATAGCCTTTACCCATACGGATTGTTAGATGAGTTATTGTATCCGTACAAAAATATAGACCACAAAGCAACTTAGTGAATGGCATTTTTTTTGGGGATAAAAAAATAATAGGAAAAACTTATTGTGCGCAGGTTATATCGTAAACCGAGTAAGGGGTTAATAACTGCTAATTGAAATCTACTTATTTCTATATTATTATCTACAAATGAGTAGATATGTTAGTATTGGTGTTGCAGCTAAAACACTGGGTGTTTCCATCCAAACCCTAAGAAGATGGGATGAGGAAGGCACTTTAGTCGCAGATAGAACCCCAAAAAATCACAGACGTTACGATCTAAGCAAGATCACACCTGAAC
>NZ_VOXR01000093.1:0-3225 GCF_013420645.1 Acinetobacter sp. C15 | reverse complement strand
AATACCAGCGCACAGCCCAAAGAATGATTTCGCCCTGAAAATGCCGACCATGGAAAGGATTCATATGCTGCACCTTTAGCTAAAACAGTCTTCAGCTTACCATTCGTGGTTATTTGCAACAGTGCCGATTTTTTGAAAAAAGCATAGGTCTAGATAATCAAGCTAGATTTTTTAAAACTCCACATTGGTCAATTGTACATAAACCATCACAAGTACCTCTTAAATCAGATAGTTGTTCAATAAGCTTTTGTTGCTTGATTATATTTTCTCTGATAGCACTGACATGTAAGTCAATTAATTCATTCACATCTGAACAATTTTTCTCAGGTTTGTCTTTATAGGTAAGTAATTGACGAATTTCATTCAAACTCATATTTAAAGTTCGGCAATTCAAAATAAATTTAATTCGCTCAATATAGCCTACATCGTAAAGGCGGTAATTTCCTTCCGTTCTTTCCGGTTCCGGAATTAAACCTTCCTTTTCATAAAACCTAATTGTTAATACTGAACATGAGGTTTTTTTAGAGAGTTCACCAATTTTTAAATGCATTGAGTTAGTATTTCCAAAGATTCTTGACTCTATAGTAACTATAGGGATTCTAATATTCAAAGTTTATAATTTTTTTAATGGGTATAATTATGAGTGGTTGTGGATGTAGTAAAGAAACACCATGCGAAGATAAGAAATCTCAACAAGAAAATCATCCATCAATTGCAGAAGCAAACAATTCAAAGAATTGTGATAATACGCTTAGCTGTTGTGGTGAAGAGGAAGAAAAAAAATCTTCATCTCCTTGCTGTAACACTTCAAACAGTTGTGAAGATACCGCTCAATCCTGTTATGGTTCTGATCCCAAAGAAAATTTAAGCACTGAAGACGTTTTAAAAGATTCGCACTACATGAGTGAATACTTAGTTCCCAAAATGGATTGTTCTGCGGAAGAACAGATGGTTCGTATGGCGCTATCTTCAATTGATGGTGTTCAAAAACTCATCTTTGATTTACCTAACCGTTCTTTAAAGGTTCTACATAATCAAAAAGATGAAAATATAACCACCAAACTTGAAGCTTTGGGTTTTGGTGCAAAGCTTGTGAAGACTGAAACTTATATAAGCAATCAACAGGCTAAGCAAACAAGTACCTACACCATTCCTAAAATGGATTGCTCTGCTGAAGAGCAAATGGTCCGTATGGCTCTTGCAGATATTGAAGCAGTTAAAGGTCTTACTTTTGATCTTCCCAATCGAAAACTGAAAGTCTTCCATAATGAAGGGATTCAGCAAATTACGGCTAAACTCGAAGGACTGGGTTTTGGGGCGAAACTTGATGAAACACAGCTTTCTTCAGGCGATATACCTAATGAACCTGATCCTGTGAGACAAGCTAAAGTACTTAAACTGTTATTAGGTATTAATGCTCTACTTTTCTTTATAGAATTCATCAGCGGTATTATTGCTGCGTCTACAGGATTGATTGCTGATTCTCTAGATATGTTTGCCGATGCAGCCGTTTATGGTATTGCGCTATATGCCGTCGGAAAAGCTGCGAAATATCAAATAAAAGCAGCCCATTTCGCAGGTTGGATTCAGTTATTACTTGCTGTTATCGTGATTGTTGATGTCATTAGACGATTCATGTTTGGAAGCGAGCCAGAATCAACGCTCATGATTGTTATTGGCCTGCTC
Source organism: Acinetobacter sp. C15 (assembly GCF_013420645.1). Lineage (NCBI taxonomy): Bacteria > Pseudomonadati > Pseudomonadota > Gammaproteobacteria > Moraxellales > Moraxellaceae > Acinetobacter > Acinetobacter sp. C15. Next base: position 1,539 of record NZ_VOXR01000093.1, on the reverse strand, counting down.
GCACTTATAGCTAACGTGACATGCTTATATCTTATTTCTGGTCATCGAGAAGATGGCGCACATATGAAAGCCAGTTGGATTTTCTCGGCGAATGACGTTGTCGTAAATATGGGCGTTATATTTGCCGGTGTACTCGTGGCGTGGACGGGATCAGCTTATCCAGACTTAATCATTGGCATACTGGTTTCTTTATTCGTACTTAATGGTGCCCGAAAAATTTTGGCTTTGAAGTAAGAGTATCGAAAATGAATCTATTTGGCACTATTGCAAATAACCACGAATGGTAAGCTGAAGACTGTTTTAGCTAAAGGTGCAGCATATGAATCCTTATGTCTTAAAAGCATGTAATTTTTAGTATTAAAAATAGCCCTCTGTTGAGGGCTATTTAACATAAAATCTCTTATATGAAAGACTCCTAAATAGGAGTTTTTTATTGAATAACTATCTAAAAAACAGGAATTGCAAAGTCAATCCTAATGATGTACTCTAATTGATATACAATTAGATAAAGGTTATTGAAATGCTAATGCTCAGATTACCAGTAGAATTAGAAAAGCGATTAGATGAAGTAGCAGAAAAAACTCAGCGAACTAAATCATTTTTAGCTAGAGAAGCAATTTTATTGAGTCTGGATACGTTAGAAAAAAAATATAACCATCAAAACAATGAGATAAATGATATGAACATTAATTTATATGAAATTTTAGTTAGAAATTTTTCTACACCTGTTAATTTAGAGACTGAGTCAAGAAAGTCAAAATTTTGCATATTTAGTGAAGATGGAAAATTATTTGTTCATAACAATAAAGATAATATTCGACCGATAAGTTTCGATGAAGTTGATAATTTTTATAAAGTTTTTAGGGAAACTGGGAGTCATTCCCCATCAACTTATACAGATGTAACATTCAATTCATCATATATTCTTGCAGCAGTATCCTATTTAAAGGAAAAAGGCTTTCTTTAAATACTAAATATAAAAAAAGCCCGACATCCTGTCGGGCTTTTTCGTATTGGGTGTTTAGGTATAACTCCTGTCGTACCTCACGTCCTGGTGTTGCACTTATCATTATTGTTTTATGTGTTGGAACATCCTGTTCTCTATGTCCCCATTATATGAAAAATCCCTGCGGTGACATAGACGCAATGCTCCCTAATTCATGTCAGCCTGAGCTTACAACATTGCTCAAAACTTACCCCAAGGTTTATCCGCAGAAATTGCGAATAATTTGCGAAGTTCAGGTATTGAGTTATCAGGGAAAATCGCAAAATCGACTACTTTTTAAACGAAATTATTGGCAAAAACTATAAAAACTGCTCATAAAAAAGCCAACTTGTTTCAAAATCGGTTTTTTTTGCATTTATCTTAGTTTGTTAAGTTTTTGATATTTATATTTTGGAGTTAAAAACCCTGTTATTCCAAAGTAGAAATGTCCTACCTAATAACCAAATAGAAATGTCCTATATGGACATTTCCAAGTCAAGCACAGGATTTAGATTTCGTTCTTGAATTGCTGTTTTCTGTGCACGTCTGCTTGG
>NZ_VOXR01000092.1:0-3230 GCF_013420645.1 Acinetobacter sp. C15 | reverse complement strand
TGTTCAAATGGCGATTCAGCGTTTAATTGGTTTTGGGAAAAAAGAAGAGTTTAAGGAAATTTTGGCAATTTTAAGAAAGCAGAATCCTGATAGGATAAGGGTTCTGTGAAATTTGTCGTGTACAGAGAAATTTTATCAATGCGTGAATGTTCAAAATTATCCCCATTTCTTGTGGATAAAACTTAGGCTGTTTTGTACGCTTTAGCTTACGTAAATTCCGGTCCTTTGCGGCTATTCGGAATAGTAGAATTTTCATATGATTAATTGGTCAGGAACAGGAAGTTCCTTAGAATTACAAAGAATGAGCACCAGGATGGGGCCAGATACGACAAGCACTAAGCCAGCACAGACCTAAAGTTCCAATAAAAAACCTCGGCAGGATGCCGGGGTTTTTTATTGTCTGCATTTAAGGTCTAATCAGTCTTAGCCAATTCATTTTGGTTGATAAGTTTAATCAGCGCATTTTGAACAAACTCATCAAGTTCAATCCCTTTTTCTTTTATGATGGTTTCTATCTTTGCTAGCGTTTCACTTTCTAATTCGAACTCGATTTCTGCTGATGTTTCCATGAGTAAATCATAGTTATTTTCGACTATCTTTTTAAAGGTTTCTTCTAGATCTTTTGTTGATGGAATATTGAAAGATAAGCGTAATGAGCTATTGATAATTTCAATATGGGTATACCCTAAATATTCAGTACTTTTTCCCACAAATCCTAAGTGCTTCATAAAAAACCTTAAATAAATATAGTAGAGAGCTGTCTAAATTAAGCCAGACTCTCTTTTACAAATTTTGGATCAACAATAAATAATCGAATAAGGGATGTTGCTGCTCCTGATGGTCTTCTCGCACCTTGTTCCCATGATTCAAGAGTACGTCTTGATACGCCAAGAATCTTAGCAAACTGATCTTGTGTTAGTTGAGCCTTTCTACGAGCTAACGCTACATCTGTCTCAGTGATTACGGTTCTTTTCGCTGCATTACTAGTAAGCATATCGTCGATGCCTTGTAATATTTCAGCTTCAATATCCCTAGTTGCTTCAAAAGCCTCAAGTTCTTTTTCAGTCATTAAACGAGTCATTTAGTTTCTCCACTAATGCTTGAAGAGTCTTCTTACTAAGCTGTACAGTTTGCTTTTTACTGTACAAGGTTAATAACCAAATCTCTCCATTTGCTAAACGATTAAAGTAGATGACTCTGACACCACCACTTTTACCTCTACCACCGCTAGTCCATCTAATCTTACGAATACCACCTGCATTAGGCTCTACATCTCCTGCTTCAGGATTTAATGCTAAGAATGTTTTGAATTCCTCATATTCTTCCTGAGTCCAATAAACAAGACAGTATTTAGTAAATAATGGAGTCTCACATATTGTATACATTGATTGCATTCATACTACCTTGTAGTAGTTTATTTTATACTACTTTGTGGTATTTTTAAATGATAATTCTTAGTTCACAGGATTAAAGACGATGTACTATTTTGCAGAGGATCCCTTCTAGGTAATGTTACCTAGGAGGAACAATGAAAAAACTGAAACATCAGTACAGGCAATCAATACAGAGTACTCACCATGACTACTTTTGGGAAATCTATCCCAATGTCAGAAGCTCTGTATTTAAAAATTTAGCACTCTGAACCGTACCGGGTTTGTCGGAGACTTTTTATTTAAGTTAGGCCACCTGACCTAACGGATTAATCTTATCATAGTAGATTGCTTCAAACTCAAAAGGTGATACATAACCCAGTGCACTATGTACACGTTCTTTATTGAACCAATCTACCCAGTTTAGTGTCGCAAGTTGTACATCTGCTAAACCTTGCCAATCTGCTTTTAAATATTCAATCACCTCTGTTTTGTATAAGCCATTCACCGTTTCAGCCAAAGCATTATCGTATGAATCACCAGTCGTACCGACTGATGCTCGTAAATTTGCTGCTTCTAAACGATTGGTATAACGAATGGAAAGATATTGCACACCTCTGTCGGAATGATGAATCACATTCTTTGGCATGCATCGGTCATGCAATGCTTGCTCCAATGCATCGAGCACCATGTCTGTATTCATACGTGTTGATACTTTCCATCCAACAATTGCTCGTGAGAACACATCAATAATAAAGGCGGTATAGACCCAACCTGAATTGGTTTGAATATACGGGTGAGTTTTAGCTAGTCATAATTCATAAAAAATATCGATTGTGTACTGTACTGTACTGTACTAAAATACGATACAGTACAGTACACAATAGGAAGTAAACCCATGGCAATCACTAAATCAGATGTGGCAAAAGCCATCGAATCCCTTGCAGCACAAGGCTCAAACCCAACTAACGATAATATCCTTGCGGTTCTTGGTAGCGGCTCAAAGACCACTATCAACAAATACCGCAAAGAGATCCTTGAAGAGCAACTGGCGGCAGCCGTTACTACGGCAAAAACTCTGAAAGATGCGGAACTTGTTACCGTGTCACAAGTCATTGCAACCCTATTGCAAGAACGGATTGATGCAGTACAAGGCGGATATGCGGAAACAGTGCAACAACTGGAAAAGCAGCTTGCAGATACCACAGAAAAACTGGAACAGGTGCAAATCAAACTTGATGAACAGGTCAAACAAACTGATGACACCACCGACAAGCTGAAAGTCGCTCTTGCTAGTACAGATAAGGCAAAAGAAGACTACAACGCCTTGCAAGCCAAATATGAACAGCTACTCGAAAAATCAGGCTCGATCAAATATGTGGAATCACAACTCACTAATGCAAATGCACGGATAGCTGAATTAGAAAAACAGATTACAATGTAAAAAGACAAGTAACTGACGATGAAGGCTGGTAATCCCCCCTAAAAATAATAGGATCTAAAAGTAGAATTTTCTCTTAAGATACGAGCAGGAGATTCTGCATGAAAACATCTAAATTTACTGACAGTCAGATCATGTCCATCTTGAAACAGGCAGAATCTGGCACACCTGTAGCGACCCTTTGCCGTGAACACGGCATGAGTAATGCTACCTTTTATAAATGGCGTGCCAAATATGGTGGTATGGATACATCATTAATGGCTCGACTGAAAGAGCTAGAAGCCGAAAATACCAGACTTAAAAAGATGTATGCGGAAGAGCGATTAAAGGCCGAAATCATCCAGGAAGCGATGGCAATGAGCAGCACTGCTGCGCAAGGGTAAAGCCATCTTGCCGGCGTAAGATGGCACAACAGGCAG
>NZ_VOXR01000091.1:0-3318 GCF_013420645.1 Acinetobacter sp. C15 | reverse complement strand
ACCAATCAAAATGCTGCGTTCACAGCGCCGCGGCAGGGATCCGCCGTGCTGGTTGTCGGAAAAGGAGCCGCTAGTGGGAAAGAGGAGGGTAAATTTTCAGCGTTGCTGGCTCCCCGTCAGCCGGATTGGGTTGCATCGCAGGGGTGTCGAAAGAGTCAACTGCGGTCCAAAGCTGTTGGACTTGGGTGAAAAGGGCGTTTATTCTTCCTATACGTCGATCGATTGAATGAAGGACATATACAATCATTTCTCCGACATTTGGTTATGGAGCGAAAAGTTTCAATATCTTATCAAAACCAGGCAATCAATGCGATTAAGTTTTATTACGAACGTGTTTTGGGTGGACAACGGAAAACATATTTCATCGAAAGACCAAAAAAAGAAAAAACACTTCCTGTTGTGATGAGTGAAGAAGAAACCATTCGGGTACTACGCGCTATTGAAAACGTGAAACACAAGGCTATTCTGATGACTATTTATTCGGCAGGTTTGCGCATTTCTGAATGTATAAACCTGAAAATAAAAGACATTGACTCCAAGCGCATGCAAATTCGTATAGAACAGTCAAAAGGAAAAAGAGATCGTTATACCATTTTATCTGAGAAAACATTAATTATTTTAAGAACATACTTTATGGAATATAAACCAAAAGATTATTTATTTGAAGGTCAAAAAGGTGGCGCATACTCAAGCCGAAGTATTCAAAACATTTTTAAAGCAGCTGTTTTAAAAGCAAAGATTCAAAAGGAAGTTACTGTACATACCTTACGACATAGCTTTGCAACGCATTTGCTTGAGAATGGTACGAGTTTACGTTATATTCAAATGACAATGCGAATAGATACAGACAAACAAATGAATTTACTTAGTGATAAGAACGTTGCAATAATTGGTGGTGGACCCGTTGGACTGACTATGGCAAAATTATTACAGCAAAACGGCATAGACGTTTCAGTTTACGAAAGAGACAACGACCGAGAGGCAAGAATTTTTGGTGGAACCCTTGACCTACACAAAGGTTCAGGTCAGGAAGCAATGAAAAAAGCGGGATTGTTACAAACTTATTATGACTTAGCCTTACCAATGGGTGTAAATATTGCTGATGAAAAAGGCAATATTTTATCCACAAAAAATGTAAAGCCCGAAAATCGATTTGACAATCCTGAAATAAACAGAAATGACTTAAGGGCTATCTTGTTGAATAGTTTAGAAAACGACACGGTTATTTGGGATAGAAAACTTGTTATGCTTGAACCTGGTAAGAAGAAGTGGACACTAACTTTTGAGAATAAACCGAGTGAAACAGCAGATTTGGTTATTCTTGCCAATGGTGGAATGTCGAAAATAAGGAGCTTTGTTACCGACACGCAAGTTGAAGAAACCGGTACTTTCAACATCCAAGCTGATATTCTTCAACCGGAAATAAACTGTCCCGGATTTTTTCAGCTATGCAACGGCAACCGATTAATGGCGGGACATCAGGGCATTTTATTGTTTGCCAATCCCAATAATAATGGTGCATTGTATTTAGGAATTAGTTTTAAAACGCCCGATGAATGGAAAAATAAAATTCCCTTAGATTTTCAGGACAGAAACAGCGTTGCCGATTTTTTATTGAAAAGATTTTCCAAATGGAGTGAAGTTTACAAACAATTAATACGTTCGGTATCAACATTTCAATGCTTGCCCACAAGGAAATTTCCTTTGAACAATGATTGGAAAAGTAACCGTCCATTACCCATAACAATGATTGGCGATGCTGCTCATTTGATGTCGCCTTTTGCAGGACAGGGTGTAAATACGGGATTATTGGATGCTTTGATATTGTCTGAAAACCTTACAAACGGAGAATTTACAAGTATTGAAAATGCCATCGAAAACTACGAACAACAAATGTTTGTTTATGCAAAAGATACGCAGGACGAATCGACAGAAAACGAAACCGAAATGTTTAGTCCCAATTTTTCGTTTCAAAAATTATTGAATCTATAAACAGTAAGAAAAAACGGCTACTAACAAGCAGTTTTGCAATAGTGGGGCAGAAGTGCAAAATTGAACTTGTGTGCTTCTATCAACTTTTGTACATTAGCTGCCAGTTTAAGATGGGTGCATTTGAGTATGCCCAAAGGAGCCCGCAAGTATGCGCAGGACGAAGCCAGTAGCCGCGCCGATGGTGGCGCGGGTCTATCTGCGCGTCAGCACCGACGCGCAGGACTTGGAACGCCAAGAGGCGATCACTACGGCCGCGAAGGCCGCCGGCTACTACGTCGCCGGCATCTACCGTGAGAAGGCATCCGGCGCACGCGCCGACCGGCCTGAGCTGCTGCGCATGATCGGCGACCTACAGCCCGGCGAGGTGGTCATTGCCGAGAAGATCGACCGCATCAGCCGCCTACCTTTGCCCGAGGCCGAGCGCCTGGTGGCCTCGATACAGGCCAAAGGCGCACGCCTGGCCGTCCCTGGCGTGGTCGATCTATCCGACCTGGCGGCCGAGGCCCAGGGCGTCGCCAAGATCGTGCTGGAAGCCGTGCAGATCATGCTTTTTCGCCTGGCCTTGCAGATGGCCCGCGACGACTACGAGGACAGGCGCGAACGCCAGCGCCAAGGCATTGAGTTGGCCCGCCAGGCCGGGCGGTACAAGGGCCGCCGTGCTGATCCGAAGCGCCGCGCCCAAGTTGTCGCGCTGCGCAAGTCCGGCTACAGCATCAACAAGACCGCCGAGCTGGCCGGGTACAGTGCGGCCCAGGTGAAACGGATATGGGCCGAGGTCAGCCAGGCCGAAGCGAAGCAGCACGGCGCGTTCGTGGAGGACGCATTGACGGAAGCCGATGCCCTGGCCGCTGTCGGCCAGGATGAGCGCCAGGAGGAAAGGGCATGAAGAAGCCGAACCAAGACGACGAGCCGTTTTTCATCACCGAGGAGATTGCGGCCGAAATGATCGCCGGCGGCTATGAGTTCGAGCTGCCGCCCATTCCTTGCACCATCCGCCTACGCGACGTGCTGGAGCGCATGACCGATGCTGAGCTAGCATTGCAGCCGGGCGAGATCGCCGACCAGGAGCGTGAACGCTGCCGGCGCAAGCCGTGTTCAACCTCATGATCTGGTCATGGTATTTTTCATGGCACTGAGCCTGATAGTTCTTGCAAATTGTTGTCACTAAAGGGTTTTGTGTGCTTGTTTACAATCGAGTGGGAGTGACGGGCACTGGCTGGCAATGTCTAGCAACGGCAGGCATTTCGGCTGAGGGTAAAAGAACTTTCCGCTAAGCGATAGACTGTATGTAAACACAGTATTGCAAGGACGCGGAACATGCCTCAT
>NZ_VOXR01000090.1:0-3377 GCF_013420645.1 Acinetobacter sp. C15 | reverse complement strand
AATCATTTGAATGATTTCTTCTTGGTCTACGTGCCATAAAATACTCCATATATTGATGTTTATAACATCATTTGAGGAGCAGAATATCACTTATAGGAGTTGTTCAAATTTACGGATCCATCTCTAAACTCTTCATTAGCTTTAAATAATGAATCTATATCAATTATAGACGTTAAGTTGTCATCAAATGCCCACTGATTTTTTAAAAAGGGACTTGAGATTAAGATTTGGTCTATTACACACCAGGTGTGAAAGTTGCCATTAATATAATTATAAGTACCTTTAACTTTCGCTTCTGTACTCAAAGGTAAAAATTTCCAACATGGATTATAAAAGATATTAGGTTTTTTTAAGACTATATCTCTGTCCCTTGATGATTGTAGGTGATGAACCATCTCATCGCTAAAAGGCTCAACATTGTAGTCACCCATCATGATGACTTCTTTATGACTCTCAAGATCTTTTTCAACTTCAAACCTTAAACGTGATGAAATTGTAGCTGTATTTAAACTATTATCTTGCAATTGGCTCGGCCAATGCGACAAATATAACGATAGCAAATTACCAAATTCTGAATGTATAAATTCATACCTTTCAAAAATTTTTAAATTACGGCTACCAAGCCCCATTGTTGCAAACTGGCAATCATCTCTATCGTGCTTAATCAATTGATGATTTTTCTTATATAAAATAGCAGTGTCAAAATACAAGCGTCCTTGTTTCTGTGCACCAATAGCATAATTATATTCAGTTTTTTTTAAATTTAAGAAACTAGATATATGAATAATATCTTCCATACTAACTTCGCCTAAGCAGATAAAGTCATATTTCATATCCATGAATTTTTGCAAAATTGTTGCAATACCTTCTTTTTTATCCTGTGAAGCTAAATTCCTTTTTGAGCTCATAGGAGGGGAAAGACTAGTGTTCCACCATATGATTGATAAGAGTCCTTTCATTAGAATGTATTCATCCGATTTAAACTAAATATTACTGGTCAATGCTGTTTTCTTTATTAGTCTTTTTTAAAAAATCGAAAGTTAAAGCATCCTTGCGATAGAGCCAATATGCAGCAATTGTATATAAGCCTAAAATTGTAGCTGTTGTAGTGGTAACTAATGCAATATAGGCCTGATTGCTTAGATTAAATTTTAAATATGAAAAAGTTCCCGTAAACCATTGAACTGGAAATCCACCAAATCCTTGTACAATCGTAATTAGAATAATCGTAAGCGTCCATCCAATTGCAATGTAGGATAGCTTTTTAAACTCCCTTTTTCGAAGTTCGGCTTCTTTTTCAAGATTATCTAGTACAATTTCAATATAACGTTTTTGATAATCATCATAATCTCCATTTTTAAAAGCATTTTCCTCCTCCACTCCAAGGCAGTCAGAATTATCTGGCGGTGGAACTTCGAGTGGAGTCGGATTACTTAAAAAATCTGAAAATGATTCAGGCATTTTTGCCGACCTTATCTACATACAACTTTTTATAATGGTTTTGAATTAATGTATTTGGAATAGCAAAATTATGCCAACTTCCCTCACCGTGCGGATAGGTTTGATCCCACGGTGTGCCCTTAGCATGAGTAATTTGAGATAAATCCACTCCATCAAATTGCTCATATGCTTTTAATACATAATCTATAACTCTAAGTTCATCTTGTTCAAAATTAGAATTTGCTACATCTGGAATTGGAGCTGTTATAGGGCTATTACGATATGACTTAATACTATGATAAAGCTCAGGGATAACAGGGCCAAATTTCCATGCTTCTACCTTATCTTCAAATAATGAGCGGTCAAATAAGCCAAGCATCCAGCCATGAGCAATATAAGTCAGTTTAATTAACTGCATTGGAGTGTATTGCTTACCTAATTCATTACCTTTAGCAATGATTTTGTTAGCAACTTGAAGTGCAGTATGAGCCATGCTGTACCTCCTATGAATAAATGCGGAAAAACAGTCCACACTGAGCCTAACTGGCTATTACGATTTATAATTGTTGTCTAAGAACTACAACAACTATCAGCGAAAGGCAAGGCATTATACATAGCCTTACATTTAAGATATATGGCTAAATATGGAAAATTAAAGTTCAAGAGACAGTCTATGGCGTAGTAGTGAATTCTTACTATCTCAGCTAGTATTATTCCAAATTTAGGGGGATTTATGGTTAAAAAAAATTTAGAAGAAAAGATAAAATTGGTTGGTTTCTGGACTTTTGGTGGAGTGTTCTGGTATCTGGTTATAGCCTTCTTTCTGAAAAGCAATTACCCCATTTACGATTATGACTTTAATCGATCTGTTGCATACGACGTTATAAAGGATGCTTTAACCTTAGTTGCTGCACTCCTTGCACCAGTTGCTGCTTTCGTTCTTTTTACTGATTGGAGAGAACAACATGCAGCAATTAAAAATGAAAGAACCAGTGAGGAGATCAAAAAACAGATAATGCAAATTAAGGGATATCTTAGTTTGGGTACTGATTATGATGATATATCTATTTTTTTTAAAAATCAGGCTGAATTTTATGGGCTTCTTTTAGATTTTAAGCGAAATATTGAACTACTAAGAGGCCTTGACAAGGAATCAGAAAGTTATATTAACATCCTTCTTAAAATTGAGCTGTATTTAAGTGACTTATGGCCATACTATTCGCAAGAAGTGACTTATACACAGCTCGCTCAACAACAATCTTATAAAGGTGAATCTTCCGATCCAGTACTAAGGCATTATATGGAGAGATTAGAAGAGTGCTCTCAGAATAAGTTTGAATGCCGTCAAAAAATTTATGAACTAGAGACTCAGTTGAAAATTCTCCACGTGAAATAATTATCTTAACTGAATGACTCTAAAAACTCAGAATCACCATGCAGGCCCATCCCTTTTTATGGACTCCGAAAATTCAGAATTAAGTTGTACTGAATCTCAATAGATCAGTTAATATTTTCTCTAAATGAAATTGTAAAATACTTAAGAAAATAGCATGAACCAAAAAATTCAAATAGTTTCTGAAACCATACAAGCCGCGAATATACAAGCTGATGCAACGATATTTGCAGCAAGTATAGCCGCACTAGGCCTTATAGTCGGTTTGGTAGTTTCATGGTATACGGCAAAACATATACAAAGAAAGACCTCAATTGATGAGATAAGAAGAAACACATATTTAAAAACCGTTGATTCTTACTCTCGAATGATAGCTTCCTTGTCAATGATTACAGTAGATCCTAAAAAGACATCCGATGAACCGTACCGGGTTTGTCGGAGACTTTTTTATTTAAGTTAGGCCACCTGACCTAACGGGTTAATCTTATCATAGTACATTGCTTCAAACTCAAAAGGTGATACATAACCCAGTGCACTGTGTACA
>NZ_VOXR01000089.1:0-3886 GCF_013420645.1 Acinetobacter sp. C15 | reverse complement strand
GGCCAGGCCTCAGCATTTTATTATGGTGATCCCCTGGGCGAAATGCGCCTGGTAAGCAGAGTTTTTGAAATGTAAGGCCTTTGAATAAGACAAAAGGCTGCCTCATCGCTAACTTTGCAACAGTGCCGGCGAGGCCACCTCCCAGTAGAACGGGGCGGCGCCCCAGTCGGTCCGATAGCGGTCCAAACAAGAGCTGACCGGCACCAATCATGACCAAGTACGTTGTCAGCGTAAGCTGAATTGTGCTCGCTGTCGTACCAAGCGCGTTTGGCATAAACGGCACTGCTGGCAAGTACATGTCCATGCCGAGTGATGCCAATAAATCGAACGGTGATAACAACAACACCGTGGCGGCAAGGGAGTACCGCCAACTAAAGTTTTTTGAGCGCACGAAACCATCTCCTTGAACAAAGGATTTGGCGGCGCTCCCGTAGAGCAAAAGGATTCATGAGAACGCCGCAACAACCGAAAAATGAAGGTTGCTGCGGCTTACTTGTCTGCGTTCTTGGAAGTGCTCATCTGCTGACTATCTCATGATTAAATTTGAATCGTAACAACTTTCAAGCAACTCTGCAAGGAGCCTTATTGTGCGCCCAACGCCGGAGTTAAGCCGCCGCGCGTAGCGCGGTCGGCTTGAACGAATTGTTAGACATCATTTACCAACTGACTTGATGATCTCGCCTTTCACAAAGCGAATAAATTCTTCCAAGTGATCTGCGCGTGAGGCCAAGTGATCTTCTTTTTGTCCCAGATAAGCTTGCTTAGCTTCAAGTAAGACGGGCTGATACTGGGCAGGTAGGCGTTTTATTGCCCAGTCGGCAGCGACATCCTTCGGCGCGATTTTGCCGGTTATTGCGCTGTACCAAATGCGGGACAACGTAAGCACTACATTTCGCTCATCGCCGGCCCAGTCGGGCTGCGAGTTCCATAGCTTCAAGGTTTCCCTCAGCGCCTCGAATAGATCCTGTTCAGGAACCGGGTCAAAGAATTCCTCCGCTGCCGGACCTACCAAGGCAACGCTATGTTCTCTTGCTTTTGTAAGCAGGATAGCTAGATCAATGTCGATCATGGCTGGCTCGAAGATACCCGCAAGAATGTCATTGCGCTGCCATTCTCCAAATTGCAGCTCGCGCTTAGCCGGATAACGCCACGGGATGATGTCGTCATGCACGACAAGGGTGACTTCTATAGCGCGGAGCGTCTCGCTCTCGCCAGGGAAAGCCGAAGCCTCCATAAGGTCATTGAGCAATGCTCGCCGCGTCGTTTCATCAAGCTTTACGGCCACAGTAACCAACAAATCAATATCGCTGTATGGCTTCAGGCCGCCATCCACTGCGGAGCCGTACAAATGCACGGCCAGCAACGTTGATTCCAGATGGCGCTCAATGACGCTTAGCACCTCTGATAGTTGGTTCGAAATTTCGATGGTCACCGCTACCCTCATGATGTCTAACGCCGCCATAAGTTGCGGCTTTGGAGTTGATTGTTTTGTGGTAGCGTAGCGTTAAACCACAAAACAAGCGACGGAAAAGCCGTCAACTTGATGGCCTTGTTAGCCTTATCAGCGCGACTGTGATGTATAAACGTCAAAAATTGAATGACCAATTTTAACAATCGCATCATTTCGCTCTGCCATTGAAGCCTGTGTTTGAGCTAGATAGATGCTCACAATAATTGGGGCTTGATGCTCACTCCACACAACTGCTGTAATACTCCGAGCACCAAATCCGCCAGCACCTGAGCGATCCGCAATGTTCCATCCCGCCGGCAATACTGAACGTAGTAAATTACCAGTGACTTGATTGTTCACCATCCAAGACTCTAATTTTTTCTGGTTCATTTCAGATAGCGCGGAACCAAATAAAAATTTATTCAAAGTACTGGCTATTGCCTTAGGAGTTGTCGTATCCCTCAAATCACCGAGCTTACCTTCATTTAAATCAGGCTCAATACGGTCTAGACGAGTCTCTTTGTCCCCAATTTGTCTTAAAAAATCAGTAACGCCTTTGGGGCCACCTACAGCACTTAGGATGATATTTGCCGCAGTATTATCACTTGTAGTCATAGTTGCGAAGCACGCATCATCGAGTGTGATTGCCTGCCCTACTTGCTTTTCTATTACAGGGGAATAGGTCACAAGATCTGCTTTCTTAATCTCGACTGTACTATTGGGATTAACTTTTCCTTGCTCAGCATCATATAGTAATTTAGCGCAAGCTATTGTTTTAAAAGTACTTGTTAACGGGAAGCGCTGATTGCCATTGTAATCCCAATATTCTCCATTTTGAGTATCAAGAACGGAAACACCTATACGAGCAGAAAGAGAAACTTCAATTGCCTTAACGTCTTGTTCAACTTGCTGAAACTTTGAACTACTTGCAAAAACCACGGATGGTATTAAAAGCGAAAATGCCAATAAAAACTTCATGTAAGTAACCCCATAATTTTGATTGTCACACATTTTATATAAAAGCATGAGGCTCCATAATATGGCTAACGCCCGCCTCAACTGCCGGAGGTTAATGGCGCCTTTTTTGCAGCTCCACCGCAAAAAAAGGTGACAGTAACCGGAGGTCAGATTGCAGGCGCTTGTTAACTCTTTTGCCAGATTTGATAACAATAGTTAATGTTAGACTCGAAATCTTGCTCAAATACCAACTTGAATGTATCTGGGATTTCAGGAAAAACTATGTCTCCATCTCGCTCGATGTCGACTGTTGAAATATGCAAAGTATCTACTTTGGAAATCAAGCTTTTGTATATTTCACCACCACCAGAAACGATAACATGATCCGTGATTTCCTCTAAATTTATTAAGGCATCCTGAATTGAGGAGAAAACCATTACACCCTCATCATTCGTAGAAAAATTAGAGCGAGTTACAACTGCATACTTTCGATTTGGGAGAGCGCCCATTGACTCAAAAGTTTTGCGTCCAACTAAAAGCCATTGATTATATGTAATTGCCTTAAATAGAAGTTGCTCGCCTTTGGCGCTCCATGGAATATCTGGTCCATTACCGATAATACCGTTCTTCGACTTGGCAGCCATTAGTGATAACTTCACGATTTCTCCCTCGAGTTAACTTTGTTTTAGGGCGACTGCCCTGCTGCGTAACATCGTTGCTGCTCCATAACATCAAACATCGACCCACGGCGTAACGCGCTTGCTGCTTGGATGCCCGAGGCATAGACTGTACAAAAAAACAGTCATAACAAGCCATGAAAACCGCCACTGCGCCGTTACCACCGCTGCGTTCGGTCAAGGTTCTGGACCAGTTGCGTGAGCGCATACGCTACTTGCATTACAGCTTACCAACCGAACAGGCTTATGTCCACTGGGTTCGTGCCTTCATCCGTTTCCACGGTGTGCGTCACCCGGCAACCTTGGGCAGCAGCGAAGTCGAGGCATTTCTGTCCTGGCTGGCGAACGAGCGCAAGGTTTCGGTCTCCACGCATCGTCAGGCATTGGCGGCCTTGCTGTTCTTCTACGGCAAGGTGCTGTGCACGGATCTGCCCTGGCTTCAGGAGATCGGAAGACCTCGGCCGTCGCGGCGCTTGCCGGTGGTGCTGACCCCGGATGAAGTGGTTCGCATCCTCGGTTTTCTGGAAGGCGAGCATCGTTTGTTCGCCCAGCTTCTGTATGGAACGGGCATGCGGATCAGTGAGGGTTTGCAACTGCGGGTCAAGGATCTGGATTTCGATCACGGCACGATCATCGTGCGGGAGGGCAAGGGCTCCAAGGATCGGGCCTTGATGTGGCACTGTTGCAAAGTTAGCGATGAGGCAGCCTTTTGTCTTATTCAAAGGCCTTACATTTCAAAAACTCTGCTTACCAGGCGCATTTCGCCCAGGGGATCACCATAATAAAATGCTGAGGCCTGGCC